>JAYUJX010000625.1:0-3551 GCA_043764955.1 Polaromonas sp. | reverse complement strand
CGAGATCGCAAAAATCCTCTTCGTCATTTTCGCCATCATGGCAGTGGTCACATTTGTGATCAGCTTGCTCAAAAAATAACGAGCAAATCTATTTAACCCCTAAGGAACAACCATGAACATTCTTCAATCAAAAAATTCAAAAGATGCGGTAGACACTATCCGTGAGACGTCTGAGGCCTTGCTTCAGTCTGCAGAACAAGCCCTAGGGTCAACGGCTGAGCATGCAAATAGTGCCATGCACAACCGCATCGATCCCATGGTTGACATGATGGCAGTGACGGCACAAAAACTAGCCAAGCAAAGTATGAACATGGCGTCTGACGCCAAAGAATATGCGCAACACGCCATGAACCGGGCCTCCAAGGCTTCGACGCAGTATGTGTCAGAGCAACCCGTTCGTTCGGTGCTGATGGCGGCTGCTGTGGGTGCGGCTGTCGCAGTTGTGATTACGTCCATGCGTTCACGCGGCAATACGCACCGCTACTAAATCAACCCAACAAAGGCGCACACCATGCATCCGCTGTGTTTAACCATCATTCGACGCCCAGATTTGGTCATGGATCATCTGAGCGCGTATGCAGCTTTGTTCAAGCAAGAAGCCAACGACGCAAGCAAGTTGTTGATACGTCGTGTTTTGGCTTGGCTCATGGCGGTTATGTCTGTGGCAATTTGTGTGGTTTTTTCAGGTGTCGCTTTGATGCTGGGTGTTTTGCAAAACCAGTTTCACTGGATATTGCTGGTTGTGCCTGGTGCCATGGCACTGTGTGCGTTGGGCGCTTTCGCTTTGACAAAGAAAACTGTTTTGGCTGACCGCTTCACAAACGTCAATTCACAGTTTTTAAGCGATGCGGCGGCTTTGCGTGCAGCCGCTGGGCATTAAAGTGCAATGAGGCTTGATATGACAGAAAAAACCGCATTAACACCAGCAGAAAAGCTATCCCTCAGTCGTTCTGAAATTGTTAATTTCATGCAAAAAGACAACCAACTTTTGCATATCCTACAACCAGTTGTTGCCGACTACGCCAGGTCAAATCCACTGAAAACCTTGGGTATTGCCGCAGGTGTGGGCGCAGCCATTGTTATTTTGAAACCATGGCGTTTGATAACCCTAGGCAGCTTACTTGCGGTGTTGAGGTTGCGCAAATGATACTAAAAATTTAACCCAAGTTACAGCTCGTCAATGGGTGTGGTGCCATTGATTGACAAGCTCTTTGCAAATTGCACCAAGTCAGTTTTACATTAACTCAGGGGATACGACCATGAAATACGCACGCGCTCTCATATTCGCCACAATCGCTGGCATCACCATCATCAGCAGCACAGGCTGTGCCGTAGGCCGTGGGCAAGAGTCTATGGGTGCTTATGTTGACGACACAGGCATCACGACTATGGTTAAAGCAAAATATGCTGAAGACCGCACTGTGGCGATGACATCAATCAGCGTCGAAACCCTAAACGGCGTTGTTCAACTGTCTGGTTTTGCAAAATCAAATGCTGAAAAAATGCAAGCTGAAAGCATTGCACGCAATGTCAAGAATGTGAAGTCAGTTCGCAACGACATCATCGTTCGTCCTTAATTTCAGATACCGTCTAAAAACCTCATACGATGCAATTTAATTGTGTCGTATGGGGTTTTTTGTTTAAGTTGCAATGATTAAGGTGTTTCAAATGACAATTTTTTTCACAAAATTCAGATCGTATCTATTCAACATTTGCCTTCTGAGTTTTGCGCTTTTAACTGGCTGCAGTTCACTTCCAAGATTTGTACCAGACATGAGCCGCAACGCAACCAAACCCATCCACATGGTCGGTGCACAAGGCGCGTTGTCGAAAGCTCAAAGCAAAGCCATACTTGACCGCATCAAAGCTAATGCCAGTGAGGACAATTTGCTTGACCAACACTTGGCGATTGAAGAAGCTATCGTCGGTAGCCCATTGGTCACCGGCAACAAAGTCACCCTCTTGCAAGATGGTACTGACACCTACCGCGACATGCTGGCCGCGATTGAACGGGCTAAAGACCACATCAATTTAGAAACCTATATTTTTGACGATGACGACATTGGCAAATTGTTCGCAAAAACGCTGATTGAAAAACAACGGCAGGGCGTGCAAGTCAATATTATTCGCGACAGTGTGGGAACAAGTACAACCCCAAATCTTTTTTTTGAACAGTTGCAACAAGCTGGCATCAATGTGCTGGAGTTCAATCCCATGAACCCGCTGCTGGCGCGCAAAGATTGGGCACTGAATCAACGCGATCATAGAAAACTGCTCATCATTGATGGTGCGATCGTTTTTATGGGCGGCATCAACATCAGCAGCGTGCATTCAGGCAGCTCGTTCAGAAAGCCACTCAGGCCCCGCGATGAGTCGGTTTTAGCTTGGCGCGATACAGATATCAAATTGCAAGGCCCTGTCGTTGCAGAATTTCAAAAACTCTTCATGAAAACGTGGGAAAAGCAAAAAGGCAATACTCTCGCTGCTAAAAATTATTTTCCACAGCCCGCTACTGCAGGCAAACAAATTGTGCGCGCCATTGGCAGCTCTAGTGACGACACAGCCAGCGTGATCTATGTTGCCCTGCTCTCAGCCATCAGCACTGCAGAAACAAGTGTGCAGCTCACAAACGCTTACTTTGTACCGGACATTCAGTTACTCACTGTTTTGAAAGAGGCGGCAGTACGCGGCGTTGCCGTTACGCTTATCTTGCCAAGCCAAACAGATTCTTGGCTGGCATTCAATGCGGGGCGTGCGCACTACACGGGTTTATTGAAAGCTGGCGTCAAAATTTTCCAACGCCAAGGCGTTTTACTGCACTCTAAAACAGCACTGGTTGACGGGGTTTGGGCAACAGTAGGCTCTACAAATCTGGATTGGCGCAGCTTTTTGCACAACGACGAATTGAATGCTGTTGTTCTAGGCAAAGAGTTTGGCGACCAAATACAAACCATGTTTAACAAGGATTTAGCGGCATCTGAACCTGTGAAGTTAGAAGACTGGGAGCAGCGTACGCTGGATATTCACCTCAAAGAACTCGTTGCAAGGCTTTGGGAGTATTGGCTATAAAAAAAGTTGTGTGCACCCAAAAAAAATACGCCTTAGCTTGCGAGGATGGTCAAGCAAACTAAGACGCCGTGCTGATAGCTATTTAAGATTTTTTGGAAAACCAAGAATCCGTTGTTTTTTTCTCCCAATCGGCAATTTGCTCTTCAGCAGTTTCTTTGGCAATACCATAGCGTTCTTGCAACTTGCCTGAAAGCTGGTCGCGGCGACCGTCAACCGTGACCATATCGTCATCCGTCAACTTGCCCCATTGCTCTTTCGCTTTGCCAGTTGCTTGCTTCCAGTTACCTTGAATTTGATCCCAGTTCATGATTCATCCTTTACGGTTTAATTGACAACATGCGCCGCAAAGTGATAACACCCACAGCCCATACAACAACTGTAAATTTTGAAAGCTCAAAGAGATATCAGCGCAAACCGAATGCACTTGTAGGACGATATGCCGTCCAGAGAATTTAAGCTCTCTGACTTGAAACAGTCAAAAA
>JAYUJX010000624.1:0-3560 GCA_043764955.1 Polaromonas sp. | reverse complement strand
CCTGTCAATGCAGAAAACTCGACAACTACAGCCCTTCATTTCAGCTTTGCAGATGGCTTGGCATTGATGGGTGGTTTTTGCTTTGCCTTCACCAATGTGTTGCTCAAGAAATTGAACAACACCCCCAGCGAATCGCGTATGTTTGCCATGTTTTGCGGCGGCGCGGTATTGGCTCTGCTCACAGGCTCGGCGGGTATGACACAAGGCTGGGTGACTGCATTATCTCCTATTTCAAACGATTGGGTGTGGCTGGCCGCTGGTTTATCACTTGCATTTTTAATAGGTAATGTTGCCCTGCAATATGGCGCATCTAGGTTACGCTCTAGTACGACCTCGGTGGTGATGCTGTCCGAAGTCGCCTTTGGCAGCCTAAGCGCGATTGCTTTAGGCGCTGCGGTGGTGGACACACGCACGCTGATAGGCGGTCTTTTGATCATCCTAGCCGCCGCACTGGCCGCATTTGACAACTAGCGCATCCCGCCGTTTAATAATTTTTTTAGAATTTTAAATTTACGATGGCTTATATGACACAAACCATTTACGACTTCGAAGCACTGGGCATGGACGGCAAGTTCGTGAAACTCAGCCAATACAAGGGCAAAGCTCTGTTGATTGTCAATACGGCTAGTGCCTGCGGTTTCACACCGCAATTTGGTGGACTAGAAGAGCTACATAAAAAATATGGGGCTGATGGCTTAGTCGTCTTGGGCTTTCCGTGCAACCAGTTTGGCGCGCAAGATGCGGGCAGCAACGAAGAGATCGCCAGTTTTTGTCAACTCAATTTCGGAGTGACTTTCCCTATGATGGCAAAAATTGATGTCAACGGTGCGGAAGCAACACCGCTTTACCAATGGCTGAGCAGCGAAGCACCTGGTTTACTGGGCAGCAAAGCCATCAAATGGAATTTCACCAAGTTTTTAGTGGGCAAAGATGGACAAGTGATCAAGCGCTTTGGCCCCCAAGACGCGCCTGCAAATTTAGAAAAAGACATCAAAGCCGCCCTAGCCTGAGCTGCGCCTGTCTCCGACAGAATTACCTTCTAGGCGGCCACGCAAAGCTCATATCGTCACGCCCATCACTCAAATTCGGGTTGTAAGCGGGGTCGATATGCAGTTTGTCACCCCAGCGCTTGCGCATGTAGCGCAGCTCTTTCTCCGCGCGACGCTGCTTTTCGGGTGAATGGTCTTGTCCGCGCGTGGCTGATTCGTGGTGAATCAGCTCGGCATAGGGCGTCCAAACATGACGGTAGCCTGCTTCACCTAATTTCAGGCAAAAATCAACGTCGTTGAAGCCAACGGCCAACTCTTGGTCGTTCAAGCCGCCCACCTGCTCAAACAAGGCTTTTTTAACCACCAAACAGGCACCGGTCACGGCAGAAAAATTTTGCATCAATACCGCTCTGCCGTTAAAGCCAGCTTCACCTCTGGGTAAATGCTTATGCACATGCCGCGCGACACCACCCACCAGCACCATGCCAGCGTGCTGCAGCGTTTGGTTCGGGTACCAAAGCCGCGCGCCCACAGCACCGACGCCCGGCCGCAGCGCGTGGCTGACCATCTCAGTCAACCAATCAACCGAAGATTCACTAACTTCAATATCGTCGTTGACCAAGGCCAAAACCTCGCCCTTGGCAAAGGTCGCAGCGTAATTGTTCAGCGCAGAGTAGTTAAACGCGTCATTGTCACGAATCACCCGTATTTGCGGATTTGCCGTCAGCGTTTTCAAATAATCCAGCGCTTCCGGCTGGTCAGAACCATTGTCCACCACCAAAATTTCGTAGTTTGTGTAGCTGGTTTTGCTCAAGATACTGTCAATGCACTGGCGCAGCAAAGCCGCGTTGTTTTTGGTCGGAATGATCAGGCTGACCAAAGGCGGCACTGCTGGCAAATCGTGTTGAATTTTGTGCGGAACAATCGTTTCAGCACCCGCACTGGTTTGACGGACATGCACCAAAACCTGCGGAATATGGTGAATTTCTAGAGGCTCTCTGCGCGCCATGGCGCGCGAGATGAGCTCAAAACCACTGCCTGAACCATTCCCGAAACCACCCAATTCACGCGCAAAACCAGCCTTGAAGAAGCACAAGTCCTGCGTGTAGTTTTGTGCAAAACCGCTGCCAAGAAACAAATCCAAATTCCAATCTGGCTTGAAATCAGGTGCTGCACGCTCAAAACCGGGTGCAAAAATTTTGTCACTATCGGCATAGATAATATCGCATTTTTTATCCTCAAATATGACTCTAGACGTTGTATTTAATGCCTGAACAGCTATTTTATTTATAGCATTTACTACTGCGACCCAATCACCTATTGCAGCGTCAAAAGCTGCGCCAAGCAAGCCCTGACCAGCTGACACAGCTACCAGCTTGATGCGCTGGTCTGCAGCAACCAAGCTCTCCAGAGCTTCGCGCACTGCCGCATCCGTTTGACTAGAAACCGTGATGAGCAGCTCCCATTTGGGGTAGATCTGCGCTTGAACCGATGCCACGGCTGCTTTTAGCCACAACACCTTCGGCTGCTCAAATGGCGGCTCAACCGCCATCAGCAAGGAGAATGTAGGCGCTCCCGGCTGCGCTGCCAAAACCTGTGCTTCTGCCGTCAAGGTGGCGATTTCATCGGCTGTCGGGTTGTCATACCGGCGCAGCCACTCGGTGTAATCGCTGCGGTCAAAGTCTTCTTCTGGTGCGGCTTGCCAGGCTGTCTCGATGCTGTAGCCTGGTTGTTCCCACGGCGGAATAAGCGCTTCAGCCTCGGGTTTTTGAACTGCCACCTCTACAAACTTTTGCCCACGACGCCATGCCATCAAACGCCGAAGCGGTTTGCTCATGCGCCAGCTTGCAGAATTTTGATAGTCGGCGCTCACTGACTTGTAAATATTCTCCGTTGTTGTCGCCAAAAAATGGTCTCGCTCGGCCTGCACATGCGCCAGCTCAGCCTTGGCTCGGTTGCGGGCAACTTCCATTTGGTGCAAATCGTGCTCCAGCTGGTCAATGCGAGATTCTTGTTGCTCCAAGCGTGGATCGAGTGGTGCGTATGGCAGCAAGTCGTCAGGCCGCCAGTTACCCGATCGACCAGATCCCTCCAGCCAAGGAGCCATATCGCGCTTGGTTAAATAGTAGCCTGCAGCACTCAGGGTGTTTTCTAAAAACTGCAGACGCGTAAATCGCCGCCCCGTGGCGTGGTTGCCGACATGAGGTGTGGCATTCAGCCAAGACAACAAAGTTTGGCAAACGGCTTCGTTCGTCAGCTGCTTGTCAGTCGCAACTTGCGCCAAATACTCCGAAGCTTGGACAACTGTCCAGCCTTCGGCTGCCATCAATACTTGAAACTGCTCTGTAAAAGGTGTGTTCGTCATGGATTAACTCTATTCCAACGCTTGCAAAATGACTGAGCGCTGCGTTTGCCACGTAAAGCGACTTTGTACATCTTGGTGAGCCGTTGCCACCATGTGCTGGTGTGCTGGCAGATTTGTGTCTCTAGTCGCTATCGCCAAAAGTAATACCGCCTGCCACTGGTCATCCGCAGCCAAGTAGCCATTCTCGCCGTGGCGTATGGCCTGCG
>JAYUJX010000623.1:0-3566 GCA_043764955.1 Polaromonas sp. | reverse complement strand
CAATAGACCGCGTGAGTGTTTGGGATTTAAAACACCTGCTGAGGTATTATTCGAACTCAATCCGCGCTGTCGCGCTTCGATTTAGAAGTCACGATTTAACCTCTAAAATCGAGATTCAAGCGTATTTAAACTCAATTTTACTGACATTTGCCAAGTCCAGCGTTTGCTTGGCTTGCCACAGGTCGTAATTGTCTTGCATGGTCAGCCAGCTCTCAGCCGAGCGGCCTAGCGCTTTGGACAGCCTTAGCGCCATTTCAGGGCTAACGCCGCTGGCTTCAGTCAAAACGCGGCTCAGCGTCGAGGCGGCCACCCCCAGCTTGAGCGCCCGCTCATGCCGTTTGGCTCTAAATAAACCTCTTGAATAAACGCGCCGGGGTGGGGTGGGTTGAACATGGCCGCTGATAAATTCAAACGCTAGCGCAGCACCCAAATGCCGTTTGATTTGATTGAGTCATACATCGCATCAGGTGCGAGGTCAATATTCCCTGGCCATGCCACTGCGCCGTCTTCAATATGTGCTTGCTGAAATAATGCAGGGTCTTTTAACACCGAAAAAACACCCGTCAGGTGACTGCTTTCAAACTGTACTTTACCCTCAGTACCATCCGCAAACCGCACTTGCAAAGCCAGCGGTGCAACGGGTTTGACTTCAATAACATCCCATTTCATAGACGACCTCACTTTAAAGGTGCAATGGCGTTTGGCTGCTGCTTTTCCATGCACAAACGCCAATCTTCAAGTAACTCTTGCTGATGCAACTCAGCCCAATCTAAAACCAACTCTTGCGCCCTGCGCGGCAGCTCTCCGCTGGCAATGGTCAAAGTTTTGATCTCAACCGTTGCCTTAAATTCCGCATACTGCACGTGAAAATGCGGTGGTGCATGGTCGTTGAATAACATCCTGATCAAGATTCCGTAGAAAGTGCTTATGGTTGGCATACTTGAATTGTAGATGCAGGAGCCGCAAACCTAATCCGCCATAAACACCGTCAACACACCCGTATAACCATACACATGGTGCCTTGCAATCTCACCACCCGCGAAGAAACCGACCAAGGGGACGTCGCCTAAGGCTTTGCGGACGATTTGCAGTTCGGCGCTGGGGCCGCCGAAATGGGGGCCGCCACGACCTGAGCAGCTGACGTAAATCGCGCCGGCGATGCGTTTGGCGGGCAAGCCGCCGTTGTCGGACTGGCCGTATTGGAAGGAGCGGTCGGCCAGCTCGGCCAAGCCAGCATTGTCGCCCCAAGCTGCGCCCAGCATCTCTTCGGACTGCGTTTGCGATTCCAGCTCTTCGCGGATTTCAGCGCAAATGCGCACCAAGTCTGACCGTGCAGCGGCCACATTGCGCTGGCAAAAGGCCAAATTCATGCCGGTTTGCACGGCTTCGGCAATCGCCACACCGCGTTTCGCAGGGTCAAGACCGATGATGTGGCGCACCCGCACATCGCTGCCAAAAATGCCGGGGTGGCTGACGTTTTGACTGTCATGGCTGATGCCAACCAAGGTGGCGCGAACAGCTTCTAGGGCTTCTTGCGGTTGTTCTAGGCTGACGTTTAAATCGCGCAGCAGCACGTCCAAAGCGGGCTCACCATCCAGCTCAATCACCAAATTGCCATCGCAGGCGGTGATTTTGCGGGTTTTAGAGCCATTCGCCGTCAAGGGCTGGCAGCCTTGGGAAACGCGGGAAAGCAGTAATACCTCGTCGCTGAACGCTACACCGCTCAGCCCGCCGGCAAACACGCCACTGGCCGCCCCTTGGCCGTTGATGTTGCCATTGCCGCCCACGGCAAACTGAACGCTTTGGCTGCGGCTGGCAGCGAAACCGCCAAACAAGTAGCCCGTGCGGGTGCGGTCGCTCAACTCGGCAATCATTTCGGCCGCATCTGGCATGCTGGAGTCGGCATGAATCAACGCCGTGTGCGCTTGAAACGCGGGAGGCGGTAGCTCTTGGAGCAACGCATCGTTCGGGTCTTCTAAAGCAGCCAAGGGCGCAACGCCTGAGAACACGCGGTACTGGTGCGCGGGTACATCGCACAGCATCACGCACAGTGCCGGCTCGTCGAAATACTCGACGTTATTGGACGCAATACCCACACCGACCGTGCCTGACCAGTCGGTCACTTCGGACAACTCAGCACTCAAAAAATCCAAAATATCTTGCGCTTGGCTGGCGTAATGGTCAGTGATGTACAGAATTGCCAGCGTTGGGCTGCTGGCGTAACTGGGCTGTGCCATTTGCGCGCGCAATTGCGCCAACACCAAGGCGGCTGCAAATTGCCACTGTGGGTGGGTGGCGTGGCCGTAGGGAAAAAGTTTCATACAACGACCTAATTTATATGGTTCAAGGACTTATCGGGAGCGCTTTTTAGCGGCAACTTTCTTTGCAGGTTTTTTAGACGCTGTTTTTGCAGATGTCATCGCCTTACCCACAGCACCAGCCATGCCGCCCGTCATGGTGTTGGCGACGTTACCCGCCATGTCGGTGGCTTTTTTGAACGCGCCTTTGGCCATGTCGGTCGCGACACCTTTCGTGACATCAATCGCCGTTTGTTTGGCGGCGTCTTTCATCGCGCCAGCGGCGATGTCGCCAAACTGCTTGGTCAGTGCGCCCCACAATTGCATAGGGTCAACCATGCCCGCGGGCATCGTGGGTATAGTGGATATAGCAGCCTTTGCAGCTGGTTTTGTAGATTTTTTAACCGCTACTTTTTTAGGTGCAACCGTACCAGACACGGAGCCCGCAAAACTGCCCACGCTGGCAGCGGCATCGCTGGCGTGCTCAGTCACTTTTTGCATGCCGCTCATCACGGAATCTGCGGCTTTAAGCTTGAATGCATTGGCCACATCGCCAAAATTGAAGTTCATGCCTTTGAGCGTGGCGACAGTCATTTTTTGCACTTCCAGCGCTTGAATCGTCGCCTTCAAGGCGGTGGCGTTTTGGTCCAGCCAAAACTGCACGGCTTTGAGCTCGTCAATGCGCTTGTCCAGCTCTTCGACATTCAGCGTGGGTGCAATCCAATTGCCCAAATTCGGCAGCTGCGGAATGCTCTGCGCAGCGCCGCCGGCAGCTTGCTTGGCCAAGTTTTGCAAGAAATCAAAACCGGGCACAAATTTGCCGAAACTGCTCATGTCTGGGGTGTTGCTCATGTTGTGCTCCACTTTTATGTTGTGATTGAGGATGAAATTGGGATAGTCCGATGAGAGCTTACTCCAATGTTCCTCAAATTACACGCCCATACAGGCTAAAAACCTCAGTGTTTATGCTGATTCATTGGTGCGGCTGCGCCACTGGGTGCTGTTGTTGCCACGGGAACCATCAAGTCAACTTTGCTTTGCATGCCCTTGGCATCTTTGAACAATAGCGTCAAAGGCACAGTTGTGTTTTTAGGTAGCGCGGTTTTTAAGTCCAACAACATAACGTGAAAGCCGCCTGGCTGCAGCGCCAGAACTTTGCCAGCGGGCAAGTCCAGGCCTGAAACGGCGCGCATTTGCATGATGTCGCCATTCATCTTCATCTCGTGCACTTCCGTCACGCCAGCCACGGCAGATGATGCCCCCACCAGG
>JAYUJX010000622.1:0-3573 GCA_043764955.1 Polaromonas sp. | reverse complement strand
AGTCCACCAGCTACAAACCGCCGTATCCTGACCTTGCGCAAGTGGCTATTTTGCCGATGAGTCAGCTTCTGGCTAGACCGTTCGCCGCAGCCGTGCTGGCGGGATGTGACGAGGCGCGGTTTGACCCATCGCCCATGCTGCCCGGTCAGTGGTCGCCCACAGAGCGTTTGGCGCTGGGACTCATCACCCGCGACGAGCAAGACGCCGCCACGCGCGCGGCCTGGCACATCGCCCTGCAAACGCCGGTTTGCGATGTGCTGTGGCGTAAATCTGAATCCACGGGGGAACCCGTTTTACCCTGCAGCTTGGTTCAGAGTTTGCAGCTAAATTTGAAATTGAAACTAAGGCAAAACAATCAAAAACTTGTAGTTGAAGACCCTCGCATCAACCGGAGTCTCGAAGCCAACCCAACGCCAAGACCGCAGCCCAACGGCAGCAAACTCCCCGTTACCCGTCTGTCCGCTAGCGGCTACAGCAAGCTGCGCACCTGCCCTTACCAGTTTTTTGCGCTGCAACAGCTGGGTTTGAAAGAAGACGACGAGCTGCAAGAAACGCTGGACAAGCGCGAGTTTGGGTTGTGGCTGCATGCGGTGCTGAGCCGTTTTCATGAAGAACTTAAAAAATCCTCTGAAATAGATGTAAATATGTCATCAGCCGGCGTATTTAATGCTTATATAGCTATGTTAAATATAGCAAAAACAGAGGTAACGGCAACTCAAAATATCCCAGAAGATGCATTTTTGCCGTGGGCAGCGACCTGGCCCAAGCTGCGCGATGGCTACGCGAACTGGCTGCTGGGGCACCAAGCCGCGGGCTGGACGTTTGACCAAGCAGAGGTATGGCGGGAGCTTTCTATTGGGAATTTTGGGTTGAAACTGGTGGGGCAACTGGACCGTATCGACAAATCAGCCGATGGCACAGCCATGGTTCTGGACTACAAAACCGAGAGCGACAGCAAAACCGCCAAGCGCCTGAAAGAACCGCTGGAAGACACGCAGCTCGCGTTCTACGCCGCGCTGGTGGGCGATGAAATGCTGGAGGCAGCGTATGTCAACGTCAGCGAAAAGCTGACCAAAACCTACGCCCAGCCAGATATTGACCACAGCCGCAGCGCTTTGATTGAGGGCATTTTGGGCGATATGCAAAGCATCAGCGCGGGCAAGCCGCTGCCGGCTTTGGGTGAGGGGGCAGCTTGCGACTATTGTGCGGCGCGTGGGCTGTGTCGGAAGGATTTTTGGGGACAAGACATATGACGCAGGCCGCCTACGAACACAACGGCAAACCGGTTTCAGCCGCCCAGTTTTACGCCATTGCGTGCGACCCACAACGTAGCGTCGCCGTGGAAGCCTGCGCGGGAGCGGGCAAAACTTGGATGTTGGTGTCGCGGATGATCCGCGCCTTGTTACAGGAAGATGCGCCCAATACTGAAACCAAACCACACGAAATCTTAGCAATCACCTTCACCAAAAAAGCTGCCGGCGAGATGCGGCAGCGGCTGCAGGAATGGTTGGCTGAGTTTGCTTTTGCAACACCTGAAAAGCTTGAAGAAGAGCTGGCGATACGGGGGATTTCAAAGCAAAATTTGCATGTTAAAAATGACCTGCAACCAGCGTGTTCATTGCCTGAGCAGCTACAAAATCTATATCAAAAAACACTCTCGCAAGGGCGCGGTGTGCAGATCAAAACCTTTCACGGCTGGTTTGCGTCGCTGCTGCGAACCGCGCCACTGTCGGTGCTGGAAGGTTTGAATTTACCTGCCAATTACACGCTGCTGGAAGACGACAAACTGGCCACGCCCAGCGTTTGGCGGCGGTTTTTTGGTACTTTGTTGAAAGACGACATTGCTAAAAGAAATTTTGAGGCGTTGGTCGCCGAGCACGGCAAATCGCAAGCGCTGAAGGCCTTGGACGAAGCGCTGTCTAAGCGGGTTGAGTTTCAGTTGGCTGATGACAAAGGCTTGGTGAATGATTCTGTGCCGCATTTCGCTGAGTTTTTCCCTGAATTTGCGGGTTGTGAATCGCCTGAAGCTGCCTTTTTAAATAGCGATGCAAGTAACGATGTACGTCGCAGAATCTTCTCAGATGCCGCCAAAATTCTAGGCGCAGCAACTCAAAAAACCTTCAGTGCCAAAGGCGTGGAACTAGAAAAATCCATCACTGACAACGACTTAGCTGGTGCAATCACTGCTTTATTGACCGAAAAAGGCACGCCGCGTAAGTTCAATGCCACATTGTCTGAGAATGAGTTTGTCGCCAGAGCGCAAGATTTGGCGCTTTGCTTCCAATCTGCCATAGCCCAGCACGCTGCCTGGCAGCACCAACAGCGCATGTCTCGTTTGACGCGGATTTTGATCGCCGAATTCGCTGCCCTGAAACGCCAGCGCGGTTGGGTGGATATGAACGATGTTGAGCGTGCCGCGCTGGTGATGCTGTCCAGCTCTGAGCTGAGCGGCTGGGTGCAAGAGCGGCTGGACGCACGGGTCAAACACCTGATGATTGACGAATTTCAAGACACCAGCCCGCTGCAGTGGCAGGCGTTGTACGCGTGGTTGTCGGGCTATGCGGGCGCGGGCAGCAAGCCGCCAACGGTGTTTATTGTGGGCGACCCGAAGCAGAGCATTTACCGCTTCCGCCGTGCCGAGCCGCAGGTGTTCATCGCAGCGCAGAAGTTCGTGCAAGATGGCTTGGATGGCGATTTGCTCAGCTGCGACCACACGCGGCGTAACGCTGTGCAGGTGGTGGAAGCGGTGAATACGGTGATGCTGCAGGCGCAGGACGTGAAGCAGTATTCGGATTACCGAGCGCACAGCACCGAGATTGCGGTGGCGGGTTCGGTCGTGTGTTTACCGCAAATTGAACGCACTTCACAAGATAAATCAAAAGATAAGAATTCGGATGATTCTTTTGAACCAAATTGGCGCGACAGTTTGACCGAGCCGAAAGAAGAAGTTGAAGAAAAAATCGTTACTTTGGAATGCCGTCAAGCCGCTGAGTTCATCCAGCAGTTGCTGCAATCAGGTAAAAAACCTAAAGAAATCATGGTCTTAGCGCGAAAGCGCTCGCGGCTGACGCTGATGCAAACCGAGCTGCAAGACCTCAGCATCGCCAGCCAGCAACCCGAAAAAACCAACTTATCGGATGCACCTGAGGTGCAAGACATCATTGCGTTACTTGATGTTTTGGTGTCGCCTACGCATGATTTGTCACTTGCCCGCGCATTGAAGTCACCGCTGTTTGGATTGACGGATGATGATTTGGTGGAAATTGCTTTAGCGTTCAAATCTGCGAAAAGCAGTCATCCAGAACAGCATGTATCGTGGTCAAATTCATGGTTTAATTTACTACAAAATTCAGAGCACCTCAGGCAGGAAATATGCCGGCTAGGAGCTAAATTAACTCAGTGGAAGAACTTGGTTGACAGTTTGCCGCCACATGACGCTTTGGACGCAATATTTCACGATGCCGGCGTGCTCGCCCGCTACGCCAGCGCTGCGCCGGCAACGCGTCGGGAGAGTATTTTGGCGAACTTGAATGCCTTGCTCAGCGCCGCGCTAGACATCGACCAAGCGCGGTA
>JAYUJX010000621.1:0-15929 GCA_043764955.1 Polaromonas sp. | reverse complement strand
GATGCTTGTGGTCAGCGTCTACTCCTTTTAAGCGATTCAACAAGGAGATAGACATGACAGGTAATTCTGCGCTGATTTTGGCGCTCGTTTGTGGACTGATTGCCGTGGGTTACGGCTTTTGGGCTCGCAATTGGATCCTTTCCCAAGATGCCGGTAATGCGCGAATGCAAGAGATTGCAGCCGCGATTCAAACCGGTGCTGCCGCGTATTTAGCGCGCCAGTACAAAACCATCACCATCGTCGGTGTTGTTTTAGCCATTTTGATTTTCTTTTTCTTAGACAGCATGTCAGCCATTGGCTTTGTCATTGGTGCGCTGTTGTCTGGCCTGTGCGGCTTTATCGGCATGAACGTGTCGGTCAAAGCCAACGTGCGCACAGCCCAGGCGGCCACCAAAGGCATTGGTCCTGCGCTTGATGTGGCGTTTCGCGGCGGCGCTATCACTGGCATGCTGGTGGTTGGCCTCGGCTTACTGGGCGTGACAGTGTTTTACTGGTTTTTGGTCGGCAACGGCAACATGACGCCCGATAAAAACTTGGCCAAAATACTGAATCCGCTGATTGGTTTTGCCTTCGGCTCATCGCTGATTTCGATCTTTGCCCGTTTAGGCGGCGGTATTTTCACCAAAGGTGCTGACGTAGGCGCAGATTTGGTGGGAAAAGTGGAAGCTGGTATCCCAGAAGATGACCCACGCAACCCTGCTGTGATTGCCGACAATGTGGGCGACAACGTGGGTGACTGCGCTGGCATGGCTGCCGATTTGTTTGAAACTTACGCCGTCACGCTGATTGCAACCATGGTGCTGGGCGCCTTGCTGGTCACTGGTGCGGGCACAGCTGCTGTGGTTTATCCACTGGCTTTGGGCGCGGTATCTATCGTCGCTTCTATCATCGGTTGCTTCTTCGTCAAAGCCTCTCCAGGTATGAAAAATGTGATGCCAGCGCTTTACAAAGGTTTGGCTGTCGCTGGCGGTTTGTCACTCATCGCTTTTTACTTTGTGACGACTTGGTTGATGCCTGATAACGCGATCAAAGCCGCTGGCAGCCAAATGGCGCTGTTTGGTGCTTGTTTTGTGGGTTTGGCTCTCACGGCAGCCTTGGTATGGATCACTGAGTACTACACCGGCACGCAATACGCGCCAGTGAAACACATCGCAGCAGCATCTACCACCGGCCACGGCACCAACATCATCGCGGGCTTGGGCGTTTCGATGCGCTCTACCGCTTGGCCGGTGATTTTTGTGTGTATCGCTATCATGGCGGCATTCAAATTGGCGGGCTTGTACGGTATCGCGATTGCAGCAACATCGATGCTGTCTATGGCTGGTATTGTGGTGGCTTTGGATGCCTATGGTCCTATCACCGACAACGCTGGCGGCATCGCTGAAATGGCCGAAATGCCAAAAAGCGTGCGCGATATCACCGATCCACTGGATGCTGTGGGCAACACGACTAAAGCTGTAACCAAAGGCTATGCGATAGGTTCTGCCGGTTTGGCTGCGCTGGTGCTGTTCGCTGATTACACCCACAAACTAGAAGCTTACGGCAAGGCGATCAGCTTTGATTTGAGCGACCCTATGGTCATCATTGGCCTGTTCATTGGTGGTTTGATTCCTTACCTCTTCGGTGCGATGGCGATGGAGGCTGTGGGCCGCGCTGCAGGCTCTGTCGTCGTGGAAGTGCGTCGCCAGTTTGCAGATGGCGAGATCATGGCCAATAAACGCAAGCCAGATTACAGCGCAGCTGTTGATATGTTGACCTCTGCCGCCATCAAAGAGATGATGATTCCGTCGCTCTTGCCAGTGGTCGTGCCCATTGTGGTTGGCTTGGTACTGGGGCCAAAAGCCTTGGGCGGCTTGCTGATGGGCACGATTGTGACGGGCTTGTTTGTGGCGATTTCCATGTGTACAGGCGGCGGCGCTTGGGACAACGCGAAAAAATACATCGAAGACGGCAACCACGGCGGCAAAGGCTCAGAAGCACACAAAGCTGCTGTGACTGGCGATACTGTGGGCGACCCGTACAAAGACACGGCTGGCCCAGCGATCAACCCGCTCATCAAAATTATCAACATCGTGGCGCTGTTGATTGTGCCTTTGATGATGAAATTGCATGGTGGTGAAACCGCAGTTGCGCCTGTTGCTCCTGTAGCCGCCGTGGCAGTCGCAGCTAGTGGTGCTGCAGCTTCAGCGCTTGCTGCGCCGGCTGCTGCTACACCTGTGGCTCCAGCTGCTGCGGACGAAGCCTCGGTTAAAGTTGAAAACGGCGTGGTGAAGTTTTACTTTGCAAGTGGCAAGGCTGACGTGGCCACAGGTGGTGCAGCGGCACTGGCTGATGTCATCAAAGCGGTGGCTGGCGGGAAAAAAGCCGTCATCAGTGGCTACCACGACGCCTCTGGTGATCCGGCTAAAAACGCAGAATTGGCCAAGCAGCGTGCCATGAATGTGCGCGATGCACTGAAAGCAGCCGGTGTGGCGGAAGATAAGGTTGAACTGAAAAAACCGGAACAAGCCAAAGTGGACGGCCCAGCGGCTGAAGCGCGTCGCGTGGAAGTGGCTGTGCAATAAGTTGAAATCTTAAGCTTACAAACCTCGAGCGTTATGCGCTTGACCCACAAAATAGCCCACTTAGGTGGGCTATTTTTTTATCCGCTCTGGCGTTCCAACAAAACGGTCATAAATAAGCTCAGCATGAGTGACTCTTGCTCCGCATGGCTGAGCGTGGCTAGCTTCTCCATCTTAAAAACACCCTCCCACAAAGCGGGTTGTTTGCTCAAGCGCATAACTTCTTCGCCTGATTTACGTTTAACGATGTAAGACGGCTGAAAAATATAACCAGACAACACCCCTAAGAATGGGATTTGGCTAAAAATATTATCAAAAAACCGCGTTAAGACGCTTTCTTCAGAAATCGTAAAAGCAACGCGTTCATTAACATTCCTATCGTAAACATCGTATTGAGCACGCCACAAAGAACGCATACCTCGCCGTTTAACTGCGCCCAAATCTAAACCAGCTGTGCTTTTAAAGTTGTAGCACGCTGAAAAATCAATGATTCTGTCTGCAGCAATCGTGTAGAGCACCACTTTTTGCGTCTCATCAGCAAAGATATTGATCGCTTCTTTGAGCTTGAATAGCTTTTGCTTGATGTAGGCGACTGGTTTTTGGTTTGCATCCTCCACGAAAAACTGAGGCGCAAGAGCTATCAGCTTCATACGCAAGGTCAAGGGAAATTGAAGTTGAGAGGTCGTCATGGATTGCTTATTTGTCTGGTTAACTCAGGTTATAAATCGTCAAAATGCAGCTTAAATTGCTGTGTTATCGCGAAGCTAAGGGTAAGTAGGCTAATTGGGTCATAAAACTTGGGGCATTTCGTTAGATAATAAACGCAGTTACAGATCAACAATAAATATCATGCAAAGACAAAATAGCTATACCTACGAAGAACTTATTGATTGCGGTCACGGCAAAACTTTTGGCGAAGGCAATGCCAAGCTTCCCCTGCCGCCTATGCTGATGTTTGATCGTATCGTCTCCATCACTGCCGACGGCGGCAAGCATGGCAAAGGGCAAATCATTGCTGAACTCGATGTTCGCCCAGATTTATGGTTTTTTGATTGTCACTTTGAGGGTGACCCAGTCATGCCGGGTTGCTTGGGTTTGGATGCCATGTGGCAACTGATCGGGTTTTTCTTAGGCTGGAGCGGCGGCCCTGGACGCGGTCGTGCTCTTGGCGCTGGCGAGATTAAATTCACGGGTGAAGTTTTACCAACCGCAAAATTAGTCACCTACCGCATCGACCTGAATCGTTTGGTGATGCGCAAATTGGTGATGGGCGTTGCCGATGCCACTTTAGAAGTTGACGGTAAAGAAATTTATACCGCTACGGATTTAAAAGTTGGCTTGTACACGAGCTAAATCTGTCAAACCAGCTACCAAAATTAATTATTAGGATCACACCATGCGTCGTGTCGTCGTCACCGGAATGGGCATTGTTTGCAGTATCGGCAACAACAAAGCAGAAGTTTTAGACAGCTTGAAAGAAGGCAGTTCTGGCATCACGTTTCAGCCTGAATATGCCGCGCAAGGCTTGCGCTCTCATGTCGCCGGCTCGGTCAAAAACTTGGATGTTGAAGCCGTCATTGACCGCAAATTGATGCGTTTCATGGCGAAGGGTCATGCCTATGCATGGATTGCCATGCAAGAAGCGATTGCGGATGCTGGTTTGCCCGAAGATCAAGTGTCCAATCTACGCACAGGCCTGATTGTGGGTGCAGGTGGCGCATCGCATGAAAGCATCTCTGCCGGCATTGATACCTTACGGGACAAGGGTGTTCGTCGTGTTGGCCCTTATATGGTCACGAAAGCCATGGCAAGCGGCGTATCTGCTTGTTTAGCCACTGGCGCAAAAATCAAAGGCGTCAACTACAGCATCAGCTCAGCTTGCGCAACAAGCGCTCACTGTATCGGTGCGGGTGCAGAGCAGATCCAATTGGGCAAGCAAGACATTGTTTTTGCGGGCGGCGCAGAAGAAGAGCATTGGACACTTTCATTCATGTTTGACGCGATGGGTGCACTGTCCAGCAAATACAACGAAACACCTGACAAAGCGTCAAGAACTTATGACACTGAGCGTGATGGCTTTGTGATCTCTGGCGGCGGTGGTATTTTGGTCTTAGAAGAATACGAACATGCAAAGGCGCGCGGTGCAAAGATTTATGCTGAATTGGTTGGCTACGGCGCAACATCTGACGGCTACGATATGGTGGCACCGTCTGGCGAAGGGGCACAACGCTGCATGCGTATGGCTTTACTCGATGCAAACGGCAAAGACGTGGGTCAAGTTGATTACGTCAACACACATGGCACGAGCACGCCAGTGGGTGATGTGAAAGAAATTGAAGCGATTCGTGCCGTATTTAGCGATACGGGTCACACTGCTCCTCATATCGCATCAACAAAGTCTTTGACTGGACATGCTTTGGGCGCTGCGGGTGTGAACGAAGCGATTTACACCTTGCTGATGATGGAAAACAAGTTCATTGCAGCTTCTGCCAATATTGACAACCTTGACCCAGCAGCCGAAGGTTTGCCCATCGTGCGCCAGCGTATCGACAATGTCAACATTCAGACGGCTTTGTCAAACAGCTTTGGCTTTGGCGGCACAAACGCAACATTGACCTTTTCACGCAAAGGTCTATGACGTGTTCATGCGATAGTTGGACAATATCTTTATGATTGAATCGACCGTTGGCTCTGTGCCCTCTTCGGCTGAAAGTGATACCCACCTCAAGGGGGAATCAAAGCGAGTGATCATATTGCGTGATGTGCGCCAAGCGAACCGAGAAGAGCCATCGTTCATGCTGCGAAACAGCTTGCAGCCCGTTTTAGCCAACGGCTTATTGGCTGACCAGCTAGGCCGGCAGCTGCATGATTTACGCATCAGCGTGACGGATCGATGCAACTTCCGATGCAGTTATTGCATGCCCAAGGAAGTTTTCAACAAAGACTATCCGTATTTACCGCACTCGTCCTTGCTAACTTTTGAAGAAATCACAAGATTGGCACGCATCTTCATGTCGCACGGGGTGCGGAAAATTAGGTTAACCGGCGGTGAGCCGCTTTTGCGAAAAAACATTGAAGTGCTGATTGAACAATTAGCCGCATTAAGAACGCAAGATGGTGAAAGATTAGATCTAACGTTAACGACCAATGGCTCTTTGCTCGCCAAAAAAGCAGCCGCGCTCAAAGCCGCAGGCTTACAGCGTGTAACCATCAGCTTAGACGGTTTGGATGACGCCGTTTTTCGCAGCATGAACGATGTGGACTTTCCCGTTGCAGATGTTCTCGCTGGGATTGAAGCTGCACGCCAAGCGGGACTGGGCTTAGACAAACAAGGTAATTTCAGCGGTATAAAAATCAATATGGTGGTGAAGCGTGGCACCAATGCTGATCAAATCCTACCCATGGCGAGACACTTTCGCGGGACTGGGATGGTTTTGCGCTTCATTGAATACATGGATGTGGGCGCCACCAATGGCTGGCGCATGGACGACGTGCTTTCATCTGCTGAAGTCATCAAACTTATTCAATCCGAAATGCCATTGGTTCAACTTGAGCCATCGCAAGCTGGCGAAACTGCGCAGCGTTGGGGTTATGCCGATGCGCAAGGCAAACATGACACAAGCTTGGGGGAAATTGGCGTCATCAGCAGTGTGACGCAAGCTTTTTGCAGTGATTGCAACCGTGCCCGATTGTCCACGGAAGGTAAGTTGTATTTATGCTTGTTTGCCAGCCAGGGCTATGACTTGCGTCCCCTGTTGCGTGAATCAAGCTCTAGCGACAACGCCAATGATGCAACGATAACAACAGCTTTGGCCCATATTTGGCAAGGCAGGAATGATCGCTACTCAGAATTGCGTAGCTCCATGCCAGTGGACACGACATCGGCAACGACTTCAAGCAAACGTGTTGAGATGAGTTATATCGGTGGATAAAAGCCTAATCACAGGTGTTGTACTTGCTGGCGGACGCGGCTCTCGCATGGGAGGCGTTGACAAAGGCTTGCAGCTTTATGACGATACACCGCTTGCAAAACATGCCATCCAACGACTACGACCGCAAGTTGGCAATTTACTCGTCAACGCAAACCGCAATTTAGAAACCTATAAAACTTGGGGCTCTGCGGTAGATGCCGAAGTTGTCGTTGATGGACTTGCCGACTTTGCAGGACCATTGGCGGGTTTCTTGGTCGGACTTCAGCAATGCAAAACTTCTTTTTTGATGACCGTGCCCTGTGACACACCACGCTTCCCTTCAGACTTGGTTGCCCGCTTATCGGAAGCCTTGGTTCAACATGATGCGGACATAGCCATGGCAAGCAGCCCGGATGAGGAAGGCATTTTGCGACATCAGCCCGTATTTTGTTTGATGAAACAAACACTCTTAGAAAGTCTCAAAGTCTTCACTGATGCTGATGGTAGAAAAATCGGCGCATGGGCCGAACTACAAAAACTTGTTCGCGTCAATTTTAATGAGACGCATGACGACCCAAAAGCTTTTTACAACGCAAATACATTGGAAGATTTGCTGCAGCTGAACACCTATGAAAAGCATTGATCAAATAGCAGCAGAACTCGCCGGGTATGACCCGAATTCACTGCGTGCAGATAAAGTCAAGTTATTTTTGGCCGAGCTGGTAAGCCCAATACTGGAAACCGAAACTGTCGCTTTGTTGGATGGCTTAAACCGCGTATTGGCGAATGACATCATCTCACCCATCAGTGTGCCACCCCATGACAATTCAGCGATGGATGGTTTTGCATTTCGTGGTGAACAATTAGACAACAAGCACCCTTTGAATTTGCAGGTAATTGGGACAGCTTTGGCCGGCAAAGCATGGCAAGGCTCAGTTGGGCTTGGCGAATGTCTCAAAATCATGACTGGTGCGATCATGCCAGAGGGTCTAGACACCGTTGTGCCGCAAGAAATGGTGACATTAAATGCCGCAAAAACAAATGTCACGATTCCACCCAAAACCCTACAACAAGGTGATAACCGCCGAAAAGCTGGAGAGGATTTGCAGCAAGGCTCGCCCGCCCTGCTGAACGGTACGCATTTAGCACCAGCGGCATTAGGATTGATTGCAAGTTTGGGATTACCTACCGTCAAGGTCTACCGCAAAATACGTGTCGCTTATTTTTCAACTGGTGACGAAATTTTGAGTTTGGGCGATGCACCGCGTGAAGGTGCCGTGTATGACAGCAACCGATACACAGTTTTTGGCTTGTTAAGCCGCATGGGCTGTGAGGTGATTGACATGGGTGTGGTGCGCGATGAGCCCGCGCTATTAGAGGCCGCTTTCGCGCAAGCCGCTAACATAGCCGACGCCATTATCACCAGTGGTGGGGTCAGCGTTGGAGAGGCAGACTACACGCGGGCCATGATGAAAAAACTGGGGGCTGACTCTGGGGGGGTTGCTTTTTGGCGCATCGCTATGCGGCCTGGACGTCCTATGGCAGTTGGTCGCATTAGTTCAGGCCATCAAAGTGCAGTGATTTTTGGTTTACCGGGAAATCCAGTAGCTGTGATGGTTACTTTTCTGGCTTTTGTTAGGCCAGCGCTACTACGTATGATGGGAAGTACGGCGCTCGATTTGCCGCTATTGAAAGCGAGAAGTACCGAGACAATCCGAAAAAAACCTGGACGCACAGAATACCAACGTGGAACCGTAAGCACTGCAGCAGATGGTACGTTGCAAGTGAAGACCACGGGAAACCAAGGCTCGGGCGTTTTGAGCTCTATGGTACAAGCAAATGGCCTGATCGTACTTCACCACGACCAAAGCTCAGTTGAAGTGGGCGATGAACTTGACGTGATGATGTTTGACGGCGCGATTTGACAGAGCCGCTTGTTGAGCGACAAGTGACATTTTTTTATTTGGCAACAAATTCAGGCACGTGCGCCAATACTGGTTGAGTATTTTCTACCGCTGTCTTAGCACCAGGGACTGATTTACGAGCGAATATACTGTACATAGTCGGCACTACAAAAATTGTCAATAGCGTGCCCAGTGACATGCCACCAACGATCACCCAACCGATTTGAATACGGCTTGCCGCACCCGCACCCGTTGATAAAGCCAACGGCAAAGCGCCTAAGACCATAGCACCTGTCGTCATCAAAATCGGACGCAAGCGCTGCGTTGAAGCTTTGATCAAAGCTTCAACCATGTTCAACCCCGTGCCACGCAGTTGATTGGTGAATTCCACAATCAAAATGCCATGCTTGGTAATCAAACCCACCAAGGTGATCAAGCCAATCTGCGAGTAAACATTGAGCGACCCACCGCTCCATTGCAAGGCCAATAGCGCACCAATCATAGACATGGGCACAGACAGCATGATGACGAAAGGGTCGATGAAACTCTCAAACTGCGCTGCCAACACCAAAAAGATGAATAACAAAGCGAGTGCAAAAACCAAGCCTAGCGAACCTTGCGAGTTTTTAAACTCGCGCAAACTGCCGTTCAAATCGGTGCTGTAGCCAGGCTTCAAAACTTTTTTTGCGGTTTCATCCAAAAACTCCAAGGCCTGACCTTGCGAATAATTAGGCGCCAAATTGGCGGTGATAGAAACAGAGCGGCGTTGCCCAAAATGGTTCAACTCACGCGGCGCAACGGCCTCACGCACTTTAACCAAAGCCGATAAAGGAATCATGGCTTCATTGCGACCACGCACGAATATCTTTTCAATATCGTCGGGTGTGTCTCTGCCGGAAGCCTGCGTTTGTACGATAACATCGTATTGATCAGCGTCACGCTTGTAGCGCGTTACCTGCCTGCCACCCAGCATGGTTTCAATGGCACGTGCTACAACCTCTACACTCACTCCCAAATCGCTCGCCTTCGCGCGGTCAACATCAATTTTTAGCTCTGGCTTGTTCAAACGAAGATCTATGTCTGGCGTGAGGAAGCCCTGATTTTTACCGATTTCATCCATGAATTGTCGTGCAACACCATTGAGGTTTTGATAGCTTTCAGAGGTCAACAATACAAAATTTATGGGACGCTCGCGGAAGCCTTGTCCTAAAGACGGTGGCGTGATTGGAAAAGCCGTGACACCAGCCAAACGGCTGAAGCTGGGTTGCATTTCACGTGCAAGCTCTAAAGTTGTTTTCTTTCGTTCATCCCAATCTACAGCACGATAGAAAACGTTTGCCTGGGATACCGTTGGATTACCCGCAGTAACAAAAATTCTATCGAACTCTTTGTACTGCATCCCGGTCTTCTCCATCGCATTCACGTAGCGTGAGGTGAAGTCAAGCGTTGAACCATCTGGTGCATTGACCACGGCCAATATCACCCCGCGGTCTTCAAGTGGCGAAAGCTCACGCTTCATGTTTGGCAAAATCAAATAAATTGCGACTGCGCAAACAGCCATCACACCCAAAACCAACCAGCGCGTATGAAGAAATGTACGTTTCACTGATGCAAATAAACCAGACTGTTGGTATTGTGTGTCATACCCAGTCGTCACAATCCAACGCAGCAATTTGCTATAGCCATTGGTGATTCCAGTCAAAATTCGCTCCATGGTTCGATCAAACCAATTTGGATTCGGGTCGTGCTTTAGTAAAAGTGAGCACATCATCGGTGACAAAGTCAATGCCACAAAACCAGAAACAACCACTGCTCCTGCTAGCGCCAAGGCAAATTCAACAAACAAGCGCCCCGTTCGACCCGGCGTAAAAGCCAGAGGTGCATAAACAGCTACCAACGTCATTGTCATTGTGACAACAGCAAAACCAACTTCACGAACGCCTTTAATTGCCGCAGAGAACGGATCTAAGCCTTCTTCAATGTGTCGATAAATATTTTCCAAAACAACAATCGCATCATCAACCACCAAACCGATGGCTAAAACAAGCGCAAGCAATGTCAGCGTATTGATGGTGAAACATGCCAGTGCCATCATCGCAAACGCACCAATCAAACTAACAGGAATGGTGATGATAGGAATGATGGAAGCACGAAAAGTGCGCAGGAACACAAAGATTACCAATGCCACTAAAACAATGGCCTCTAAAATTGTTTTATAAACATTGCTGATCGAGCGCTCGATAAAAACGGAGTTGTCGTTCGCAACATCAATCGACATGTCGGCTGGCAAATCCGCTTTCAACTTAGGAATCATGTCACGCACACCTTGCGACAAAACCAAAGGATTAGCAGTCGCCTGACGAATCACCCCTACAGAAATCGCGTATTTTCCATTCAAACGAACGGAGCTGCGCTCCTCCGCCGGTCCTTCTTGAATACGTGCAACATCGCGCATTTTTACCGGAAAACCATTGACTGTTTTAATCACAATGTCAGAAAACTGACCTGCCTTTTCTAAACTTGTTTGCGATGTAACGCTGAATTCACGTGAAGTTGATTCAATGCGCCCAGCTGGAATTTCAATATTGTTCCGCCGAATAGCATCTTCAGCATCTTGCGTTGTTAGCTTGTAGGCAGCTAGCTTGTCAGTATCCAACCACACTCGCATCGCATATTTTCGCTCACCAAAAATGCGGACGTCAGCCGCGCCAGTGACCGTTTGCAGGCGTGGTTTGACAACACGATTTACCAAATCGTTAATTTGCAACGGATTCAGCGTTTCGCTTGAAAATGCCAGCCAAATAACAGGGAAAGCATCTGACTCAACTTTGGCGATTACCGGCTCTTCAATGGCTTGCGGTAAACGATTTCGCACGCGTGAAGTACGATCGCGTACTTCAGCGGCTGCAGCATCAGCATCCTTCTCCAAACGAAAACGCACACTGATTTGAGCTTGCTCAGCACGACTGACAGACGTGATCACATCAACGGCATCAATACCCGCGATGGAATCTTCTAAAGTTTTGGCAATTTGTGACTCAACCACTTCAGCTGAAGCACCTGGATAACGTACGCTGACAGTGACGACAGGCTCGTCAATTTTCGGATACTCTCTAACAGACAGGCGCGTAAAACTTACCGCACCAATCAACACAACAAGCAGCGATAAAACCGTTGCCAGAACGGGTCTGCGGATAGACGTTTCTGCGAGTTGCATCAGGATTTCCTTCTCATGTTCCCTGCAGATTTAGCATCAGATGCAGACACACTCTCCAAACAAGGATTGAGCCCTTGCAAAGACTTTTGTGCAGCTTTCGCTATCGCTAGTGGTTTACCAGGCATCGCAGGAGATGCTGCTGTGGCTGGCAAAGGCGCAGGGTTTACAGCGGGCGCTGCTGTAGGAGGTGTTGCGGAAGTGGGTCCTGATGATGCTGCAGGTGCTGCGCCAGATGTAGCGCCAGATGGCTTGCCGCCGGGTTTACCAAGCTCAACCACTTTCACCGATGTGCCATCTTTTTGAACACGTTGTTGACCAGCGGTCACAATCTCATCGCCTTCTGCCAAGCCTTCTAAAATTTCAACCTTACCCGGGCGGCGGATGCCTACTTTCACCTCAACCCGCTGGGTGGTTTTCGTTTCTTTATCAGTCCCTTTGTCCGCACCATCAAGTAGCTTGATCACAAACTGCTTCCCGGCTTGCGGGACAATCGCCTCCTCGGGAACAACAATCGCCTTCTCTCGCTCACTAAAAACAGTATTCACCCGCGCAAACATGCCTGGACGTAACTGATTTTGACGGTTGTCAATACAAGCGCGAACACCAACGGAACGGCCGTTGGCGTCCAGCAAGGGATCAATCGCTTGGATCACTGCGGTGAATTTACGACCCGGCAAGGCATCCATATCAACCTGCGCTTGTTGGCCTTTTTTCACTTTGCTTTGAAAGCGCTCAGGAAGTCGAAAATCGACAAACACAGCGGCAATATCTTCAATATTGACAATATCACCACCATCTTTCAAGTAATCACCGACATTGACAGTGCGAATTCCCGTCATGCCATCGAACGGGGCAATAATTTTCAGACGCGATGCTGTAGCTTGTGAAAGTGATAATTTGGCTTGCGCCACTTCTAAATTTGCAGCACTTTCGTCCACGGAACGCTTGCTGATAAAGTTTTGCGCCACCAGCTCTTGGTTGCGTTTGTGATTGGCTTGTGCGATGGACAATTCAGCCTGGCTTTGCTTGACTTGTGCCAATTGCAGCTGATCGTCAAATTGCACCAACAGCTGCCCTTTTTTAACCCGCTCGCCATCCTTGAAATTAAGTTGGGTGATGCGGCCACTTACTTCTGGCCGCAGCGTTACGCCTTGCCTTGACTTTAAGCTACCTACAGCCTGCGTATCGTCCGTCAACTTCATTATTTCAACTTTGGCCGATTCAACCGAAGGAGGACGCGGGGGTGTTGCCGCATTTCCAGCCGATGGAGCACCTGCCCCGCCTGTGGAACCTGCCGTTGCTGAGCTTGGCGCTGAACCACTGGCAGATCCACCAGCAGCTACAGAATTTGACGTTGTTGCGACTGGCACTTTGTTTTGATACCACCAAGCGGCCCCACAGGCCGCAGCAATTCCGATAACAGCCACAATTGAGTAAACCGATTTTGAAGCCATAAAAGTAATATTTGTCTCAGTTTTAAATTGATTTAGGTATACACAAGCGATACGGCAAACGCACAAAAGAAAACGCGACTTTACAAAGACTTTACAAAACCCAAAGCCCTTCAAAAACAACTCACATACCGCCAAGTGCCTTCAAAACACCCTTATTTGCCAAAGCATCAGCCCGCTCGTTGCCAGGGTCGCCCGCGTGTCCTTTAACCCAACACCATTCAATTGTATGTCCGCCGGTGTTTACAAGCGCGTCCAGCTTTTGCCACAGGTCTACGTTCTTCACTGGCTGCTTAGCCGCAGTCTTCCAGCCCTTTGCTTTCCATCCTGGCAGCCACTCCGTGATGCCTTGAAGCACGTATTTACTGTCAATATACAACGCAACATCACATGGTCTTTTTAAGGCGGTCAAAGCCTCAATCACAGCCGTCATTTCCATGCGGTTGTTAGTCGTCAAAAGCTCTCCACCAAAGAGTTCCTTTTCAACATGCCCGGTTGATCGCAGAATTGCCCCCCATCCGCCGGGGCCTGGGTTACCTTTGCAAGCGCCATCTGTGTAAATTATTATTTTATTCATGAAATTTTAACTAAATATGACCTATTTTTTCACTATAGCCTTCGTATTTATTGCCTTATTAGCTACAGAAACAGGAGCAGAATTTGTAATTTTATTTAGCTTTTTAATAGGGCTGATCATGCGCATGCCGCGCACTCGTTTCACAGCGACCACAAAATAAACTGCGCCAAAAATTGGCCAATACCGTTCGCCTAATTTGTCCATCCATGCAAAGCGTTGCAACATACCGGCACTTTTAACAGCAGGCCGATAACATCCAAAATGACCCGGTTCAACATCAAAATTGAGCAGCCGTAACCAATCCCGCAAACGCCTATAAGCAATCATTTCACCCGCTTCTGGCAAGTACAAATCACCAAAATTCAGCCGCTTGTAAAGATGGCTTCTCTTTTGCTTAAAGCCCCATAAACTCAAGGGATTAAAGCCACAAATGATCAATTTACCCTCTGGCATCAAAACGCGCTCCGCCTCGCGCAGCGTGGCATGTGGATCAGGACTGAGTTCTAGACTGTGCGGCAAAATCAGTAAATCTAAGCTATTTTCTGCAAAAGGAAGTGCTTCGAACTCCGCATAAAAAGCTATTTTTAAATCTTCTTTTATGTCTATATTTTCGTCTATAGCCAGCGTATTTATTGACTTAGTAGCTATATTATTTATAGCTAATGCATCATCTCCGTCCGACAAATAAGGCGAGGCCACCCAACGATGCGGTATACGGCTGGCTTCCAAGGCATTCAAGTCGGGCAAACCAAGCTGCAGCGCGTGGTAGCCAAAAATATCAGCCACCACTCGCTCAAGTTGCGCTTTCTCCCAGTCCAAGAGATACTGGCCGGGCGGTGTTTTAAGCCAATTTTGCAAGATTACTTTTCAATTGGTTGTGATGCTTATTTCGCCATTTTTCTATTTCCGCTATTTCTGCTATTTGCTTTTACTGGCACGGCTTAGTTTTGCACTATTGCCGCCCTTCGCTGATAAAGCAGCACCCTTAGCTTTTTTAGCACCCTGACTAGCCAATGATTTAGCTTTTACTGGCAGGTACAAAACAACCGATTGCTTTGCCTTGAAAGTGCTTGCAGCAGCTACTTTGTTCCAATCAGCAACGCTGGCTGCCGTCACTTTATAGCGTTTCGCGATGGAGGCAACGGTTTCAGACTTGCGCAACTTCACCAGCATTCTTTTCAGCACAATTTCAGGTGAAAAGCTGACCTGTCCGTTGTCTGCCACATGCTCAGACACGTCTTTGTCTTGCTTGGCTGACCGTGGCACCAACAGCGTAGAACCCTGCTTGATCAACATACGCGGTGGGATGCGATTCAGCTCTCGAAACTGCGTTTCGTTCATGCCCACGCGTTTGGCAGCATCGACCACTTTCATCGTCGCTGGTGCAACCCAAACTGTCCACCCCGCCGTTTGTCCGTTATGAATAGACAAATTGCGTTCAAAAATGCCTGCACTGTCCCATGGCAACAGAATGCGCGGTGTACCGGCTGCAAAAATAACAGGTTTGTTCGCTGATGGGTTGAGCGACTTGAAATCTTCCATCTTGATTTCGGCCAATTTAGCAGCCAATGCCACATCAAGATCGCGCGTGATGGTGACGCTTTGAAAGTACGGATGATTTGGAATCTCCGGCAAAGTCGCATTGAACACCTGCGGATTAGCCACAATGTTTTTCACCGCTAACAGTTTGGGCACGTAATTGCGTGTCTCGTCTGGCATGCTCAGGCTGCTGTAATCCGTTGCCAAGCCTTCGCGCTGGTTTTTTGCAATCGCGCGCCCGACTGAGCCCTCGCCCCAGTTATATGCAGCCAAGGCCAAATGCCAGTCACCAAACATACGGTGCAGCTTTTGAAGGTAATCCAAAGCCGCTTTGGTTGATGCCAACACATCGCGCCTGTCGTCGCGAAAAACGTTTTGTTTGAGTGCAAAATATTTACCGGTCGCTGGCATGAATTGCCACATGCCGGCCGCTTTCGCGCTAGAGACAGCTTGCGGGTTGAACGCGCTTTCGATGAAAGGCAACAGAGCCAACTCCGTCGGCATATTGCGCCGCTCAAGCTCTTCCACCACATGGTACAGGTACTTGCTAGACCGCTCTGTCATGCGGCCAATGTAACTGGGGCGTGTGGCATACCACTGCTCTTGGCTGGTCACCAAGTCTGAGGATAAGTTGTTCATCACAAAACCACGGCGGATTCTTGCCCATAAATCAGCGTCATTGGTAGGACGCTCAGCAACGATGGGCATTTCTTGTACAAACGCAGACGCAGCAGGATTGACTTGCGCAGGACGCTCGACCACATTGGCT
>JAYUJX010000620.1:0-3644 GCA_043764955.1 Polaromonas sp. | reverse complement strand
GCACCTGTGGTGTTTGATGCGACGCATTCGGTGCAATTACCGGGCGGTCAAGGAACAACATCTGGCGGTATGCGCGAGATGGTGCCTGTTTTGGCACGTGCGGCAGTAGCTGTGGGTGTTGCTGGACTGTTTATGGAAACGCACCCGAATCCAGCTGAGGCGTGGTCGGATGGACCGAATGCTGTGCCATTGAAGCACATGAAGGCTTTGCTGGAAACTTTGGTGGCGCTTGATCGTGTGACTAAGAAGAATGGGTTTTTAGAGAATGATTTTGAAGCTTAGCGATTTGTACTGTCTGTCATTCCCGCGAAGACGGGAATGCATGGCTGCACTCGTGGATTCCCGCCTTCGCGGGAATGACGGCTTGAAGCTGAAATGACGGCTAGCAGTATGTTTTTGGTTAGTTTTTTTGGAGAACGTAAATGAGTGCAATTGTTGATATCGTCGCCCGTGAAATTTTGGATTCTCGCGGCAACCCGACTGTGGAATGTGATGTGTTGCTGGAAAGCGGCACCATGGGTCGTGCGGCTGTGCCTAGCGGCGCATCTACCGGCTCACGCGAAGCAATTGAGCTGCGCGATGGCGACAAATCTCGCTATCTCGGCAAGGGCGTGTTGAAAGCAGTTGAGCACATCAACACTGAAATCTCTGAAGCGATCTTGGGTTTGGACGCCAGTGAACAAGCGTTTTTGGACCGCACGTTGATTGACTTGGACGGCACAGACAACAAATCACGCTTGGGTGCAAACGCGACCTTGGCTGTCAGCATGGCTGTGGCACGCGCTGCGGCTGAAGAAGCTGGCCTGCCGCTGTACCGCTACTTTGGTGGCAGCGGCGCAATGCAAATGCCAGTGCCTATGATGAACGTCGTCAACGGTGGTGCGCACGCGAATAACAACCTTGATTTGCAAGAGTTGATGATCATCCCCGTCGGTGCGCCGTCTTTCCGCGAAGCCGTGCGTTATGGCGCAGAAGTGTTCCACGCGCTCAAGCAAATTTTGCATGACAAAGGCATGAGCATTGCCGTGGGTGACGAAGGTGGCTTTGCCCCTAACGTGCCCAACCATGAAGCGGCGATTTTGATGATTTTGGAAGCGATTGAAAAAGCTGGCTTTGTGGCTGGCGAGCAAATCGTGCTCGGCTTGGACTGCGCAGCCAGCGAGTTTTACAAAAACGGCAAGTACGAGCTCAAAGCGGAAGGCTTGTCACTCACGGCTGAGCAATGGACGGACATGCTGGCGACTTGGGTCGACAAATACCCCATCATCAGCATTGAAGATGCCATGGCTGAAGGCGACTGGGATGGCTGGAAGCACCTGACTGAAAAGCTGGGCAGCAAAGTGCAGTTGGTGGGAGACGATTTGTTTGTCACCAACACCAAGATTTTCAAAGAAGGCATTGACAAGAAAATCGCCAATTCCATCTTGATCAAAATCAACCAGATCGGCACTTTGACCGAAACTTTTGCAGCGATCGAAATGGCCAAACGCGCAGGCTACACCGCCGTCATCAGCCACCGCTCTGGCGAGACAGAAGACACGACTATTTCTGACATCGCCGTGGGTACCAATGCCGGTCAAATCAAAACCGGTTCATTGAGCCGCTCTGACCGCATCGCCAAGTACAACCAATTGCTGCGCATAGAAGAGGACTTGGGTGATGTCGCCAGCTACCCAGGGCGCGATGCTTTTTACAGCATTCGTTAACAGTTAATCCGCTCATTCGGATGTGAAGTTGACTGTCATGGCGCTACGTTTTTTCAACCGTCAAGCAAGCAGATTCGCGTATGAATAAACGCGGCGTCATGGTTTTGTTGACACTTTTACTGGTGTTTTTTCAATCACAGCTGTGGTTTGGACGTGGCAGCCTGAGCGATGTGACACAAATGACCAAAAAATTGGATGGATTGAAAACAACTTCAGCACGACTGCAAATTGAAAACCAGCGACTAAAAGCTGAAGTTGAAGACCTGAAAACCGGCATGGACATGGTGGAAGAAAAAGCGCGTTCTGAGCTGGGCATGTTGAAGCCGAATGAAATTTTGGTTCAATACACCAAATAATTTCTAAAACTTACCACATCAGTTTTTTTGCTTTGAAAATTGCCATCCTAGGTGCTGAAAGCACCGGCAAATCTGAACTGGTCAAGCAACTTGAACTGTATTTTCAAACGAAAGGAAAGTCTGTTCAACACATCCCTGAATATCTCCGTACTTGGTGCGATGCTGAAAAACGTACGCCCCGTAAAGAAGAACAACTCGTCATAGCTACAGAGCAAACGCGACAAATTAATTCGGCACCCTTTACCGAATCCACTGGAGACATATTGCTCGCCGACACCACTGCTCTGACAGTAGCGGTTTATAGCGATTTACTTTTTAACGATACGTCTTTGTACGACATGGCACTGGCGCATCAGCGCAACTTTGATGCAACACTGTTGATGGGTTTAGATTTAGCTTGGGTAGAAGACGGCATTCAGCGTGATGGTGCGCACATGCGTGAGCCCGTCGATACTGCACTGCGCGCTGCCCTCGCCCGTGGCGGCATCCCTTTTCAAGTGGTTTACGGCACGGGTGCATCGCGTTTGCAGAATGCTTTGCTTTGTTTAACAGCGGTAGCTGAATTGAAAACGGATAAGCCGGAACTTCAAAGCAAACCGCAGCGCTTGCGAAATTGGGTTTGCGAACGCTGTTCAGACCCCGTTTGCGAACATAGGCTATTTGTCGATTTATTGAACAAGTCCTGAATCACCCGAATAGTTGATTGAGGCTTTGCTGGCAGAATCAATAAAAATCTGCGCTGCATCAACCGGGTCAAAGCGCTGTTGTTGGCCGCAAAATTCGCACGACACTTCGACATCGCCGCGTTCAGCCAAAATCTCTTCTACTTCGGTTTGACCAAGGCTCACAATCATATTGCTGACGCGCTCACGCGAACAGGTGCAGGCAAATTTTGCTGGCAGCGGCTCATAGCGAATCACCGCTTCTTCCCAAAAGAGGCGATGCAAGATGTCGTTTGGATTCAAAGTCAACAGCTCTTCTTGCTTCAAACTCGCCGCAAACACGGCCAAGCGGTTGTAATGCTCGTTCAAACCAATTTCGTCTTCATTGCGTTTGCTCACCATGCTGCCAGCCAGATTGCCCTCCCCTTGCATGGGAATACGCTGAATCAGCAGCCCTGCAGCGACGGCGTCGTTCGCAGCCAGCACCATGGTTGTATCCAACTGCTCGCTTTGCAGCATGTAGTGTTCTATCACGCTGCTCAACTTTTCAATCGGCTGGCGGTGGTCGTCAAACAGTGGCACAACGCCCTGGTAAGGCTGCTGGCCAGGGAATTTGTCTTTCGGGTCCAACGTCACAGCGCATCGGCCTTTGTTGTTGACGTTGATCATGCTTGACAAGCTGCTGGCGTCAGCCACTTCGCCCATCACCGTCGCGGTTGCACGCAAGCTCAAATCTGGTTGTACTTCGACCACGGCCAGTTTCACGGGGCCGTCTCCGGCAATCTGCAGCGTCAAACTGCCGTTGAACTTGATGCTGGACTGCATCAAGACCGCAGCCGCGGTCAGCTCCCCCAGCATTTGGCTAACAGGCGCAGGGTAGGCGCCAGTGGTTGAATTGGCAGCGCGTCGCTGCAAAATTT
>JAYUJX010000619.1:0-3648 GCA_043764955.1 Polaromonas sp. | reverse complement strand
GGTTGTAATCGGCTTGCGACTGCGACTCCCGAACGATAGGGTTGGCGGCGGGATTTAGGGTGATTTCGGGATGGTTCATTGTTGTTGTTCGGCTTTGTTCGACTTTGTTCGGTTCAGGGTGCCAAGTAGGACACAAGCTTCTGGCTCAACACGTCAGCCGCCTCGTCCCACGAGCAAGATACCCCTATTGTAGAAAGATCTACGGTCTGCAGCCCAGAATACCCACATGGGTTGATGCGGAAAAAGGGTTCTAAATCCATATTAACGTTCAGCGCCACGCCGTGATAGGTGAAATGGCGGCTGACTTTGATGCCTAAAGCGGCGATTTTGCCCAAGCCGGCAAAGTTAATTGAACTGTCTGCGGATTTAATTGGGGTCAGATTCCAATTGTTTGACGCATCTGCCGACTTTTTCTGCGGCCGTTGATCTAAAAGCGCATGCGAGCTTGGGTCATCCAACCGCACATAAATCCCTGGCGCACCTGCCACGCGGTGCCCCGTGATGTTGAAATGCGCCAGCGTGCGAATCACGGCTTCTTCGATGCGGTAAACGTATTCTTTGACAAAGTAGCCCGCCCGCTTCAAATCCAGCAGCGGATACGCCACCACCTGCCCAGGGCCGTGGTAAGTCACCTGCCCACCCCGGTTGGACTGCACTATGGGGATGCTGCCGGCGTTCAAAATGTGCTCAGTTTTTCCCGCCAAGCCTTGGGTAAATACCGGATTATGCTCACAAATCCATAGCTGATCAGGCAGTAAATGCGCTGGCCGAAGGCTAATTTGACAAATATTTTTTAAATATCGCTCGTCTGTGAACGCCTGCATCGCTTCGTAGGTGGGTACGTAGTCGACGCGACCTAGAAATTGAATGTCCATGTATCTGTACTTCTTAAGCTAAAAGAACAGCAAGCCACTGTGCCGTCGTCCTGCAAGAGACAGTGTACATGTCTTATGCGATTCATTGCGCCTAACGCTGAAACTAGCTTTGTCGGAATCATCCGACCAGCGGTTCGTCGTGTTGAGGTCTCCGCAATTCAACCTTAACGGAGTTTTACCATGAAAATCTCAAAACTTTTAATTTCTGCAAGTGCACTTTGCATCGCGGGCACGATTGGTTTCGCAGTCGCACAAACCGGCAGCACATCCACGCCAAACAGTGATGCACTGACAATCCAAAAGCGAATGCCACTGGGAGCATGAGCGCCCTGCGGTAATGCCTGGCAAAATTGGAAACGGATTGTGCGTTTGCCCTCAATGATCATCTAAGCCGCCATGCCATTGCCAAGGCACAGACAATGCAAGGGCAACTGGCCTGTTTGTCAAATCAATGCAAATGGCTAATCAATAGACAGGGCGCCAGTCCGTCACAAGTGCTTACCAATGCAAGGTTGCCAGTGTCGTAGTCCTACAAGAGACTGCGCCCATAACTGATGCCAATCCTTGCGGTTAGCACCGAAACTAAGAACTGTCGGATACACCGACTAGCGGTTCCTCTATTGAGGTCTCCGCAATTCAACCTTAACGGAGTTTTACATGAACATTTCAAAATTTTTAATTACTTCTGCAAGTGCACTTGCTATCGTGGGCACGGTTGGTGTCGCAGTCGCGCAAAACGGACTCACATCCACGCCAAACAGTGATGCACTCACCAATCCAAAAGTAGGTGCAACTGTCGACATGCAAGCAGCTCCCGTGCAAACCCCCTCGGTCATGCCTGCTAGCCCCATGATCAATACCGAAACAAATATGACCACCGAGCGCGAGCCACGAGCTGATCGCAACTGATGAGTTACTGATGTGGCTGCGCCTGTTTTCCGACGCGAGCTTGCCGATGCTATCCGCCAGGGCTTGCTTGCTGGGGCAACGGTCGTGGTCATTCTGTTTCCGTCTTTGTTGAATTCGGCGTTTGACAGCGATTTGAACAGGAGATCCTCTCGAGTCGTAGACAATTTTTCCGCGCCAAGATCGATGCCACGCTATGCCGAATTTGGATATTTTTCACCCTCTTCTGACGCCTTTTTCGTTGCCAACTGGATCGCAGACTCAGCTGACAACGTGGGCTCAGATTTCATACTCATCGACAAAAAACACGCTCGGGTCTTGGTTTTTGACTCACAGGCGCGGTTGCTCGGCGCAAGTCCAGTTTTGCTGGGTGGTGCGGTGGGTGACGAGAATGTTCCGGGTATCGGTAGCCGGCCGCTGGATCAAGTAAAGCCAGAAGAGCGCACCACGCCAGCGGGTCGTTTTTTGGGCGAAAAAGGCCGCAACGCACAGGGTGAGGACGTGGTCTGGGTCGATTACGACGCAGCCGTATCGATGCACCGTGTTCGCAGCACCGAACCCAAAGAACGCCGGCTGGAGCGTTTAGCAAGTCAGACCGTGGCGGACAACCGGGTTTCTTGGGGCTGCATCAATGTTCCCGTGGCGTTTTTTGAAAGCCATATCCGCCCCATTTTTGCCAAACGTCGCGCACTTATTTATGTGCTGCCAGAAGTTAAACCGCTGCAGTCGGTATTTGGCTTGTATGACGTTCAAACAAGATATGCTCAAAAAATTAATCAAGACTTAAAAAATCTCACTGAATAAATAGCTTGGCAAAGTACCCGACGCTGCTGCGGGTCAAAAAATTTCGGCCTAGGTTAAAACGATGAGCCCTGATAACATACAAGCCGTAACGTTGTATCCAGCCTCCGAATGGTGAGTTGGTTTCATTTCCAGAACGCTTTCGCTACTGGTTGGCACAACAACCAGGATCGAAATGACATTCCAGGGAAGAAAAACGTACTTAAAAATCATCGCCCAAGATCTGCTGAAATCGGCAATTCTAAGCGCCGTGCTGGCCCTTTTGGTGGCACCTATCCACGCAATCTCCGCCACGGTTCCTGTGGTCAGGGGCGACCTCAATGCTGAATCGGCGCAGGCACTGGCCAGCGCCTCGGGCGATGCACGCTACGCGGTACGTTGGGTTTTGGCGACACATGACAATCAGGGGATGCCCTTTGTAATCGTCGACAAAAAACACGCCCGAATTTTCGTCTTTGAGAATAAGGGACACCTTCTTGGCACGTCACCCGCGTTGCTGGGGCTTTCCCTTGGCGACACGGATGTGAGTAATATCGTCCAGCGCCAACCAGCCGGCTTGAGCACGGCCGAGCGGTCTACGCCATCAGGGCGCTTCTTGTCCGAACCTGGCCGCAATCTGAATGGTGAGGCGGTTGTCTGGCTCGACTATGGCGCAAGGTTGGCTATTCACAGGCTTCGTCCTGCCGCGGCTCATGAACGCCGTCCCGCACGGCTGGCTTCTGTCACGCCCGACGACAACCGCATTTCATTAGGTTGTGTGATCGTACCGGAGAGTTTTTACGATACCGTCATCAGCCCGGCATTTGGCAGAAGCCATGGCGTGGTTTACATTTTGCCGGAGACGCTGCCGGTGCAACACATGTTCGACGCCTTGCACGCCAGCCTTCAATAAGAACTGAACCAGGCGCAGTCCGCGACGACCGACAGGGCATCCGGCTACAGCACCATCTTCACCATCGGATGCGTGGACAGCGTGCGGTACAGCTCGTCCAGCTGCTCGCGGCTGGTGGCGGTGATGTTGATGGTGATGCCGAGGTAATTGCCGCCTTTGCTTTCCCGCAGTTCC
>JAYUJX010000618.1:0-3668 GCA_043764955.1 Polaromonas sp. | reverse complement strand
GCGTATTCACAGCGTAGCGACCCAATGTGCCACCCAAATGCACGTCATCAGCCACAACGCGGAACGTTGTTTTAAAGCCTTGGCGAGTGTATTTTGGGTTAGTTGCTGATGGGGAAATTTGTGGAATACCAGCATCGCTGTAAATTTTTGAAGCTGGGATAGATGTACCAGAATTCAAGTGACCAACCACGCCCATGACTTTGGAGTCAACCAATTTTTGAGCAACGGCAGTGCCTTGCTTTGGATCGCCAGCGTCGTCTTCAGCCAAGAGTTCGAACTTAACAACTTTACCGCCGATTTTCACGCCTTTTACGTTCAACTCTTCGATGGCCAACTTAGCGCCGTTTTCGTTGTCTTTACCCAAGTGAGCAATACCACCTGATGTTGGACCAACGTGGCCAAGTTTAATAACTTCTTGTGCTGACACAACGCCAGCAGCCATTGCCAAAGCCGCAACAGCGACCAGTTTCATCTTCATTTGCATAAATTACTCCAAGTTAAAAAAATCAAACTTAATAGTTGAGAAGCCTATTCAGCCACAACAGTTCGTACGATACCTCAAATTTGACTACTTACCACTAGGGAACACACTTAGATAAAAAAATCTATAAGAATATTTATCGTTTTTCTTAGTTATATAAGTCAAATTAATGTTGCATCAGTTTTTCCGTTATGGCAAGTCAAGCTTAGCTACTTTCCACTGACAGCAACTTAACGCTTGGCATACTCGCAGTGATACTAGGGTTATCCCTAATCATGCGTTTCAACTCTGGCACACACGAGCCGCAATTGGTGCCGCATTTCAAACTAGCTTGCAACTCAGTCAAGCGCCGCTCGTCCGAACCAAAGCTTTTTGCGAGTTGCTCGGTAATCGCAGCATCCGTCACATTGAAGCAAGTACAAACCGCTTTACCGCGCGACTGCACCGCTATCGGCGCTTTACTGCCAGGAATCAGCAGCATGCGGCCATAATTTTGCGCAGGCAAGCTGTCTTGTAGCAGCGTTTTAACCCAAGCTTCCGAACGCGTGTCACCTGCCAACAAAAATGCCTCTAACTCCGCGTATTCGCGGTCGCCGGTGAGCTTGATGGTGCGGTGCTGGCCTTTTTTCTTATCGGCATAGCGCAATACCTGACTAGATTGACTTGTACCTACGCCGCTATTCAAACCCAACAGCGTTTCGATCTGCTTCAAAACATCGTCAGTCGGCGCTTCATGCCCAGCAGCGCGGAACAGCAAGCCGGTACGTCCAACGCCGTTGGTCTCTGCGCCATCGCCAAAAGGCACGCAGCTGGCGAAGGGAAACAATCGCATCAAGGCTTTCAAAGACTCACGCGCCGCCAAAGCTTGGTCACTCGGCAGCCAAGCCACGCCCAACAGCGTCCAAGGCAACTCGGCTTTCAGGATTTTGACGGCGGCATGCTTGAGCTCAGGCTGTTTGGAGGTCGGACAAAAGCTGGATGTGGTGATCGCGTTGACACCCGCCAAACGCTCACCGTTGCTGCTTTGACCGCTCAAAAACTCCTCGCCCCAGTGCATGGCGATGAATGCCTGGCTCATGCCCACTTCTTTGGACGCTTGCACGGGCAGCAAAATCGAGCCGCGCTTGCTGGTAACATGCACCAAATCGCCCTCTTTGATCAAGCGGCGCGTCATGTCCTGAATGTTCATCTGCACAGAGGGCTCGGCCACGTGGCCAAAAAATTTGCCCAAGGTGCCGGTGCGGCTCATACCATGCCATTGGTCGCGCAGGCGTCCGGTGGTCAACGAAAACGGGAAGCGTGATTCACGTGGTTCGGCCACCGGTTTGTAGACCGTATTGACGAACCGCGCTTTGCCATCCGCTGTCGGGAACACATTGTTTTCGTACAAGCGTTCTTTGCCGATGGACTCGCCTTCTTTCATCGGCCACTGCAAAGGCGTTGCTTCCAGCAGCGCGTAGCTCATGCCGGTGATGTCCAAATCGCGGCCACGGGTGGATTCGCGGTGTTCCAGCCAGACGGATTCTGGCGTTTCATACGCAAACCTACCCCGTTCGCCCTGAGCCTGTCGAAACCCTTCGACAGGCTCAGGGCGAACGGATATTTTTTTTTCTGGAAGTAGTCTTTCCAGCCGGCGCGAAAACTCAGCAGCTATTGACCAATCGTGACGCGTTTCGCCCGGCGCAGCCACAGCGGGGCGAACCCGGCTGACACGACGCTCGGTGTTTGTCACCGTGCCCTCTTTTTCACCCCAAGTCGTCGCAGGCAGCAAAATATCGGCATAGGCGCAGGTAGCGGTAGTTGCAAACGCTTCTTGCACAATCACCATTTCCGCCCGCTCTAAACCTTTGCGCACAACCGCTTGGTCGGGCATGCTTTGCGCGGGATTGGTGCAGACAATCCACAGCACTTTGATTTGCCCATTCGCTGCAGCTTGGAACATTTCAACCGCAGTTTTACCTGGTGCTGAAGGCACTGAGGGCACATTCCACAGCTTTTCAATTTCAGCACGATGCTCAGCATTCGCCAAATCACGGTGACCGCTCATCAAATTAGCCATGCCCCCCACTTCGCGCCCGCCCATGGCATTGGGCTGACCGGTAAGCGACAAAGGGCCTGCGCCCGGTTTGCCAATTTGTTTGGTCGCCAAGTGCATGTTGATCAACGCAGCGTTTTTAGCCGTGCCGCTGCTGGACTGGTTCAGCCCCTGGCAATACAGGCTCAAGGTTGCCTTGCTGGTGGCAAACATCTGCGCAGCTTTGTACAAATCCTCTTTTTTGATGCCGCAAATATCAGCCGTCAGCTCCGGCGTACAGTCGCGCACCGTAGCTTTGAGCGCATTAAAACCATCAGTGTGGGTGCTGATGAACTCGTTGTTGATCCAGCCTTCCCACAGCATGATGTGCAGCATGCCGTTGAACAACATCACGTCGGTGCCGGGCTGAATGGGTAAAAACAAGTCGGCCAGCTCGACCGTGTCAGTACGGCGCGGGTCGGCCACGATGATCTTCATCGCCGGGTTGGCCTTTTTGGCGTCTTCGATACGGCGGAACAAGATCGGGTGTGCAAACGCGGTGTTGCTGCCCACGATGAAGATGCAACCGGCGTGGTTCACATCGTCATAACACGCCGGCGGCGCGTCCGCACCCAGTGTTTGCTTGTAGCCCGCCACTGCGCTGCTCATGCACAGGCGGGAGTTGCTGTCGATGTTGTTGGTGCCTATCAAACCCTTGGCGAGCTTGTTGAAGACGTAATAATCTTCTGTGAGCAACTGACCTGAAATATAAAAACCAACCGCATCCGGGCCGTGGTCGGCAATCACTTGGGCAAACTTCTGCGCTGTGCCGTCCAAAGCCGCGTCCCAAGACATACGTTGGGGAGCGACACCTCTAGTCGTACGCTGCATAGGGTGCAGCAAGCGGGTTTGCTGCGTCACCGCAGCCGTGGCTGTCAAATGCAGGTTGGCGCCTTTGGAGCAGAGTCGACCAAAGTTGGCTGGATGCAGCGGGTCGCCCCGCACACCGCTGATTTGATTGCCTTCAGACTCAATAATCACCCCGCAGCCTACGCCGCAATATGGGCACGTCGATTTGATTTCGATTTTTAAACCCCGTTCGCCCTGAGCTTGTCGAAGGGTTGCGATTGAAGAGGCTTCGACAGGCTCAGCCCGAGCGGTATGGGTGGTCAT
>JAYUJX010000617.1:0-3670 GCA_043764955.1 Polaromonas sp. | reverse complement strand
CGTATTTGACGCAATTTTTGGTCAGCATCAACCATATCGGCAAAGGCATCAGTCAAGACTTTTTGGTTGCTTGATCGAATTTTTATACCGATATTTACTGTAAAAATAATAGCTACTTAGGCAATAAATACGCCGGCTACAACCCTATTTAATACCTAAAAATTGATCTTATTATGCGACTCATCATCAAGCACAACACGCACTACCACTATGACGATGCACCCAAGCATTTGATCCAGCTGCTGCGCCTCACGCCGCGTTTGGACGCGCACCAGCGTATGGTTGATTGGCGCATCAGTTCGCCGGGCAAGATAACGGGATTTACCGATGCGTTTGGGAACCTGAGCCACAGCCATGTCGTCAACACGCCGCAATCGGATCTGAATATTTTGGTTGAAGGCACGGTTGACCTTGTTCCCTTGGTCGACGGCGTTTTGGGATATGAAGGTAACGGCCAAACCGTGCCAATGATTGCCTACATGGTACCCACCAGTTTGACAGCCGTTTTTGCAGAACTCGATGCATTTGCGCGCCAAATATTGCCCAATGGTTTGCAAAATGGGCAAGACGTACTGGCTCTTGCCACTGCCATTTGCTCAAAAATCGCCTATGTCACGGGCAATACTGACGTCACCAGCACCGCCAAACAAGCGTTTGATCAAGCCAGCGGCGTTTGCCAAGACCATGCACATGTGATGATTGCTGCCTGCCGCAGCTTGGGCGTCAGCGCCCGCTATGTGAGCGGTTATGTTGACCCAGGCAACAGCCATGAAGCGGCTAGCCACGCTTGGGTGGACGTGTGGTTGGGTGCACATTGGGTCAGTGTGGACGTGACAAACAGCATTTTTGCCAGCGATTCGCACTGCCGTCTCGCCATTGGCCGCGACTACTTGGACGCCTGCCCGATACGCGGCGTTCGTGAAGGCGGCTTGACAGAAAAGCTAGATGTATCTGTAACAGTCCAAATTTTTCAGAGATAGTCTATATCACTCAATGACTTACGTGGTTTGTTTAACTTGACTTCTTTGATTGATCGGGTTACGCTGCATGCCATGTTTAGCCAAGTACCCAAAATTAAGTCCAGACGAATGCAAAGACTGATACCAAACAAGTTGATGGCTGCCGCCGTACTAGCGTTAGGACTGGGTGTTTTTCAACCCGCTTTTGCTATCAATTCTGAAACAACGGCTCCGGTCGATGACATGCACGCGCTTTTGCTGAACAAAGGCCTCTTGTCGAAAATCGGCGGGCAAATCGTTCAAACCGGTGAAAATGTGGTTCAGCAGGTCAGCGAACGCACTGGTGATTTGGTGAGTACCGCTATCGGATTTCTCGGTATTCCCTATCTGCGCGGTGGTAACAGCGCTGAAACTGGCTTCGATTGCAGCGGCTTTGTACGCGCTATTTATAAGGAAACCATTGGTCTGGTATTGCCCCGCAGCGCAGACCAGCAAGCCAACACCACCCAAAAAATCGACAAAAGTGAGTTAAAACCCGGTGATTTGGTGTTTTTCAACACCATGAAACGTACCTTCAGCCATGTCGGCATTTACTTGGGTGAAGGCAAATTCATCCACTCTCCCCGCTCAGGCGCTAGCGTTCGCATTGAAGACATGCGTATTCCGTACTGGAATGTCCGTTTTGACGGCGCTAGGCGTGTGCAAGGCGACGGCATGGATACTGCAAAAGTACGCGCGATTACTGCAGCATCTACATCAGCAGCTGGCAATAACGCATTGAGCACATCGGTTGACATGTCGCCAGTGCGCTAACCTAAGCCTCTCATTCTTTCAATTTCAGTCTATTTGCTATACTTTTAATAGCTAATTAGGCAATAAATACGCCGGCTATGGGCGTATTTAACAGGTAAATTTACATGAATGAAAATATCGCCAAAATACTCAGCCAAATGGCTGCACTTGAGGAAGAATTGCGAACAGCCGTTCACGAGCAAGAAAGTAAAATGTTCTTCGTCATCAAAGGCAAGCGGGTTGAGTTTGAAAGCACCGTCAAAGCCGCCCACCGCAAGTTAAAGAACAATTTCTTCCGCTGGTTGGTCACCAACCGCCCGCAAAACTTGATCACAGGCCCCATCATCTACAGCATGATTTTCCCGATGATGCTGTTTGACTTGTTCGTCAGCTTTTACCAGTTCACCTGCTTTCCTATTTACGGCATCACCAAGGTCAAACGCTCTGATTACATGGTTTTCGATCGTCATCACTTGGGTTATCTCAACTTTATCGAGAAGTTTCACTGCACGTACTGCGAATATGGCAACGGCCTGATGGGTTATATGAGCGAAATTCTGGCCCGCACCGAAGAGTATTTTTGCCCGATCAAGCATGCTCATAAAATATTGGGTACGCATAAGCACTACAACCGATTTTTGGCCTACGGCGACGCGGCTGACTATGAAGCTAAGTTGGAGGCGTATCGGGTTGGACTGGGGAAAGTGAAATAATTCGTTTGTCTTCTATACCTTTTGGTCTATACCTTAATACGGTTGTGAGAGTGCATTCACATCTTTAACATTTCATTACTTTTGAAATGTTAAAGGAACTCCCATGAACTATCGTCATGTTGCCACCATAGGTTTAGCTACCGTTTTACTTACAGCCTGTGGCGGTAGTGGCGATGCAACTGCACCGACGGAAACCCCAACGCCTACTCCCACCCCAGCAGTAACACCCGAACCAACACCAATGCCGCCGGCTACAGGAACACCAGCACCAACGCCTGCTGCAGAGCCAACTACGGGATATGGTTTTGTACCAGACGGCAGCGGCGGTAACTATGGCCTGAATTGCGTCAAGGATTATGCAACTGGATTGATCTGGGAAGGTAAAAATCCAGCAAATTCGTCATTGCATTTTGTAGGAAGAACTTACACAAATTTCGACAGCACTGGTGCATTACAGAAAAAAGTTGACACAGCAGCTCCGGTTGCACCTACGCCGACTGAGATAAATGCTGCTACCAATTCGATTGGTTTGAAAAATGCTACGAATGCTGAGGCTTTATGCGGCTTTACCGACTGGCGCCTTCCGACGGTAGCGGAGCTATATACCTTGGGCGACACGTCGCTTTCTAGTGTAGATGGAGGCCTCGCGATAGATCGCACTTGGTTTGCAACAACAAATGCTGGCTTTTATTGGTCTAGCGATTCTTCTGGTCGCCTGTATGAAACAGGTAGGGTTGGCTTTATTGGGCGTAATCTTTGGGGCGTATGGTCAAGAAATGACCCTCAAAGTGTCCGCTTGGTTCGCTAAACATTTATGAAAAGCAGGAGGATAACCATGAAATGCAACTTACGCGGACTCATCAGTATCGCCTTTATCTTGACAGCATTCAGTCAACCCGCACTAGCCAACGACCGCTTCACCTTCAGCGGCAACGGTGCTGAGGTCACCGACACTTCAACGGGGTTGACATGGCGGCGATGTAGCGAGGGACAAATTTGGAGCAGCGACCGCTGCGTTGGCAAAGCGACTGAGCACAATTACAAAGGCGCTCTAGCCCATGCTAAAAGCCGTGCTACCCGCCAAGCAGCGTGGCGTGTCCCTAGTATTGATGAACTTGGTACCTTGGTTATTACGTCAGCACGGCCAACGGCCATAGACACAAATGCTTTTCCAGACACTGTTGCAAACCGTTACTGGTCATCTTC
>JAYUJX010000616.1:0-6177 GCA_043764955.1 Polaromonas sp. | reverse complement strand
GCACCCGCGAAATCGGCCTGCGCATGGCGGTCGGTGCGCGCGGCAAAGATATCTTGACACAGTTTTTGATCGAGGCTGTTACGCTGAGTTTGATAGGTGGCGCGATTGGTGTGTTGCTGGGCGCTATCGCCACTTGGGCTGTCGGTCAGTTTGCTGGCTGGCAAGTCAGCATGACGCTGGCGTCGATTTTTTTGGCGACGGGCTTTTCAGCGTTTGTGGGAATATTCTTTGGATTTTACCCAGCTAGAAAGGCGTCGAAATTACTGCCCATTCAGGCATTGCGGTACGAGTGACGCAGTCTACATAGACCTATGGTGTGACGTGTTTTTTAAGAATTGCTTGAAAGGCCTCAATTTTGAAAGGCTTCGATAGGTAGTCATCCATTTGATGAGCTATGCATTGTTCTGTATCACCCTCCAATGCATTTGCTGTCATCGCAATGATTGTGGATTTCTTCATGAATGAGCTTTTTTCGCGCTCGCGAATAATACTTGTGGCCTCGTAGCCACCCATCATCGGCATTTGTAAATCCATCAAAATCAAATCATAGGTTTCTTTTGCGTGCCATTCCAGCGCTTCTATGCCATTGTTTGCTATATCAAAATGGTGCCCCCATTTTTTCAACAAGGCTGTGGCGAGTTTTTGATTCAACGGGTTGTCTTCAACGAGCAAAATATGCATGGAATGTACGACCGATGTCGTCGTCAATTCCGCAACGGGATGATGATTTGGCGTCGTTGGTGTTTGGCTGATCGCTGTTGATACCGCAAGGTGGATCTCATCCGGATTCGCGGGCTTTAAAATATAGTCCCTGATATTGGTTGAAGTCTGGTAGCTTTCGAAATCATGCGCACGGCTACTTGAAGAAAGCATGATGATAGGGATGCACTTTGCGTTCTCGATTTGGAATAGCTCCGCAGCAGTATCAAAACCGTTTAGTTCAGGCATGACGCAATCCAAGATGATGCAGTCGATACCACTTTTATCTTGATTGAAAAATTCGATGGCTTCTTTGCCTGAATTCTTTAAAACGATATGAGCGCCCAATCGTTCGAATATTTTTTTCAACATCGTCAAATTGGTGATATTGTCATCAACCAACATTATTTTTTTAGCTGTAAGCGCAAGAGGTTTGGCTGAGATGATTTTTTCTTGAGCACTGTCATCGACGCCTAAATCCAGCAAGATGGAGAAAACACTGCCTTTGTTGACTTCGCTCATCAGGCTGATGTCACCACCCATCAAAGCGACCAAATTTTTAGTTATGGACAATCCGAGTCCAGTGCCACCAAATCTTCTCGTCGTTGAGCCATCTTCCTGCGTAAAGGCTTCAAAAACTTTGTCCTGCATTTGCACTGGAATACCAACACCTGTGTCACTCACATCAATGATGATTTTTAAATTTTTTGGATCTAAAAAGGTAACTTGGGTGCGAACAATAACTTCACCATGCAGGGTAAATTTGATGGCGTTGCCTATTAAATTTAGAAGCACCTGACGTATTCGACCAGGGTCTCCCAATAAACGTTCTGGAATCTTAGGGTCAATATCTGATACCAGTTCGAGATCTTTTTCTTGTGCGCTCAGGCTCAGGCTGCGCAATGTGTCAAGTATCAGTCTCCTCAAATCGAATGAAATTGATTCAATAGTCATCTTCGCAGCTTCAATTTTTGAAAAATCAAGAATATCGTTAATGATGTCTAATAAAGCATCCGCAGAAGTATTCACGATACTTAGGTATTCGCGTTGATGCGTTTCAAGTTGACCATCTAGAACAAGCTGGGTCATACCGATGATGCTGTTCATGGGTGTTCGAATTTCATGGCTCATATTGGCTAGAAAATCACTTTTTGAACGACTCGCTGACTCCGCCGCCTGTTTTGCAATCAACAAAGCTCGTTCAGCAGATTTTTGATCTGATATATCCACAATAGTGCCAACTATGCCTCGTACTGATCCGTCAGGCTTGTACAAAGCCGCTTTGCTGTACAAGGCATCGAATTCATTGTTGTTTTGCGATTGAATTGAAGCTTCATAAAGCTGTGTTCCACCATCATTTAAAAGCTTGCGATCTAAGTTTTCCTGGATCAAGGCATCTTTGGCATTGAGTAAGTCGTGAACAGTTTTGCCTACGTAATCCACGGCACGTATTGAGAAGAGTTTGCAAAATGCTTTATTCAGTCTTTCATATTTGCCTGAATCATCTTTGAGATAAACTGGAAGTGGTATTGATTCAAACAATGCATCTACAAAACTAAAATTATCGCGCAACAGCGCTGTTGCATTACGTTGCTCCGTGATATCGTCAAGACGTCCTGTTAAGCCAATTACTTTGCCATTTTCGTCTTTATCAACTTGTGCATAGACGTCTAACCATCGGTAGCTGCCAGTAACCGTTCGGTATCTTGTTTGGTGTTTTGTATACGGCGCGTTACTCTTAATAAACGCTTCAAAGCCTTGGCGAGCTATTGCGGCATCTCTTTCGTAAACAAAATTGAGATAGCACTGACCTAAAGAGCTTTCAATTGAAAAACCCGTTATTTCTACCCAGGCAGGATTTAAGAATGTCCATACGCCATTGACATCAGTTCTGAAAATAACTTCGTTGAGACTATTTACAGCAGTACGATATTGCCGCTCACTTGTTTCTATCTTTTCGGCTAACCGTTTTCGTTCTGTGACCTCTGTCCGTATTGCGATGTATTGATACGGTTTGTTTTGCTGGTCCAAAAACGGAACTATGGTGACATCGACCCAGTAATTGGATCCATTTTTAGCGGTACTACAAATCTCACCATGCCAAACTTTGCCGGCAGAAATGGTTTGCCACAGGTTTGCAAAAAATTCTTTTGAGTGCTTGCCTGAATTGATTAAATTGTGATTTTTGCCAATCAAGTAAGATCGCTCATAGCCACTGATGTTGCAGAACTTGTCATTCACATAGAGTATGCATCCATCTGTATCCGTAATACTGACGATGGCATGCTGATCCATGGCAAAACGCTGGTTGGACAACTCAAGTTGACGTGCTTCTTGCTCCTTAACCAGATCGGGCAGCAAATCAGACAATCCCTCCAAATCATTCTCTGCCGGCAGCTTTATGCCAGCCTTGTTGTGTACCATTAAATGGCTGGCGGTTTCCCGCAAGGATGTCAAAACATGGTTGCGACTCACAATGTCGTCGCGCATGGGATCGTTGACGTGCGTGAGTTCTGAAGAGCCTATTTCAAGACTTCGGGTTCGTAAATCGAGGTCTCTGTCATATTGCTCATAGGTGGCGTCAACTCTTTCCAAGAACCCTTCTAAACCAGACATGAACTGCCTCATCTGCGGTGGCAAGCTGTCGTCTTTTGACAAAGCTGAAGCATTTTCCAGCAATCGATTGAGTGAGTCGCTGGATTCAACCTCGCAAAAACGACGCAGCTGCTTGGACAAGGTGCGATGCATATTTAGTTTTCAGATAGGTAGGTGATGGTCATCGTTTGGTTATGCAAATGACACTCACCTAAAAATTTATCCCCAGCAATTTCACCGTTTGAATAAAAGCCCGTAACATTCACATTTTTCCCGAGCATCTCTGCAACGGCCTCAACTTCCTCATCAACGCGGTCACCCATCACCAACTTCCTGCCTACGCAGCTCACCAAAATAGCCAGGGATTCGCCGGTGGTATTTTTCGCCAAAGAAGCTGTTACATGTATGTCTGCCGTCTCAGCGCCTTCGATTAATTTTTCAGTGTTTGAGTGCATCAGCTTAAGGTAACCAATTGGGTCTATGTGACCGGCCAATGTCAGAGAGCCGTCATTGTCATTAACCCCCAAAATGGTTCTAAAGATACCGCTTTTTTCTTGATCTTTTCCCAGTATTTCAAATGGGAATAGCAAGCCTGCCATGGGCAAATCTTTGGCGTAATCCCCTAGGTAACGTTTGTAAATATCTAATGCTCGTTCCCCATCAAGTTCATAGAGAATATTCTGAATAGATTTGGTCACTTTACGCGCAGGTCCAAACGGTAGCCAACCCGCAAATGAGCCGCAACCGACCTGTATGGCTGCACCATACAAACCGACTGCCACAATGTGGTTGTCGGTAGAGCCCTGGGGCTCAATGGTCCAAGTTTGTTGAAAGGCTCCCGCATCGGCAGCTAGCCCACCTGAAATGCTGACATGCTTGGGTAGTATTGATTGCAAGCCTGAGACCAAACCGCTTTCATTGATATTCACGCCAACACCAAACACAATCACCGCCGACAATTGAACAGACGCCAAGTTTTTAGCAAGTCGGGCGCCAGCCTCAAAGGAGTCATTCATTCCTGCTAATGGCGTGGTTGTGCTTAAAACCCGGGTTTTTTCAAATTGGATTGCACTGATCACACAGGTGTTGTCGTAAACACGATCAAGAGCAATTTCACCCGCTGTCGAGCAACCTGCAATGGTTGAATTGGGTGCTAATTTGCGCAGTGCATTTGAAAGATGTTGTGTATGGAAAAAAGGAAGCGATCCAAATACAAGTATTAAACCAGGTTGCATTTCGGCAATAAGCGCCAATTCGGTATCTATTTCCAATGCTGATTTCAAAATAATTTGCTTAGTTTTCATTTGGATCGATTGAAAAATATTGGCTTTTCAAAAAAAGAAAACTAAATAGCTAACTAAATTGTAAAAAAATGATTTTTAATGTATTAAATTGCATATTTCATTATGTCAGCTATCGCAACTTGTGCGACGGTAAGTAAGCGGTTAAAAAATTAATCTATTCTTTTTTAATTTCACAAAATATATATAAATCAGAACTTTTAAGATCAGTCCGAAATATGGATGAGTCGATTGTCGCAAGCATTAGTGAACCGATTGAGTTCTGTGTAAGAGATTTAAATCGGTAATTTAGCTATAAATTACATAGTCGCACCTGCAAAATTCACAAGAGCGACCAATCAATCATAACAAGGCAAACTCACAGCGCTATTAAACACACAAACGCGCTTACAGCTGCAGAGCAACGCTTGCAAAGCCGCCAGAACTTGAGCCAAATAAAGCCAGCAAAAGGGTTTGATCCCCTTTGCCACAATCGCTCGCATCAGCCAACGCACGTTGTAACCCGCAGCGCAGCTGATGCAATGCAATGCATCACCCAACGCACCTTTGAGCCAACAGCGATTCATGCGGTGGTCAGATTTGAGATGCCCAATCGCTGGCTCCACCGCCGAGCGTCGTCTCAACCAACTCTTTTGTTGTTTGCTTAGAGACTTGTACTTGCCTTTGTGAATGATCTCTTTATCAGGATTGTCCGCATCCACACCACGAAAGCCCAAATCAACCACAATGTGTTTGAGCGTAGCTGCAGCGTCTTGCGTTAAATTCGTTACTTGTTCCAGCACAGCGCTCAGAATGTGCCCGTCATACGGGTTGCCAGGAAAGGTTCGTGCACCCAACATCAAACCATGCTGGTGTGACACCACAATGGCTGCCTTGACGCCAAACTCGTAGGGCTGCCTAGCTTTGCCTTTGCCGATACATTCCGCCTCAGGCGCATGCAGCGCGTACAGCTTGTTCTGGTCAAAGCGCTGCTGGGTACGCACGCGTTCGGCGCGTTGCAGCCAGATTGACAAATCGCTGGCGGCCTTTGGATGCGCAGTACCTTGCAGTTTGCGCTGCACCTCACGCATCACAATACCCAAAATGGTGCGCTGGCGTTTGATGACTCTGCGCAAGCGGCGAAACTGCTTGGCATGGGCGTAGCCTCCAGCCTTCCAACGCAAGGCTTTACCCTCTTTGGCAAAGGTCTGTTTGAGGCAGATGCCGGCCTTCTTAGCGGCGGCAACCACTTTATGCCTAGCAATCTCCAACAAGCGGCTGTCCGTGGGGTGTGCAATGGCCTTCTCTTGCACGGTGGTATCCACGATCACGCGTTCCAGGTCTTTGGGGGCGACGGCCTCAATCGCAATAGCCGTCTCTATGGTGGCTTTGAGCAGCAGCTCTAGGCCGTCTTCGCCCAGATCACGGCGAAAGCGGCCAATCTGGGTGGCATCACAGGGTACGCGGTGTTCGTAGTAGTCCATCCCGCTGAAGTATTGCCATACGATATTCTCGCTCCAGCGCACGACCAGTTCTTCGTCGCTAAGGTTGAAGCTGTGTTTCAAGTACAGCAGGCTGGCCATCAGGCGTATGGGCAGTTTGG
>JAYUJX010000615.1:0-1008 GCA_043764955.1 Polaromonas sp. | reverse complement strand
ACCAAGGAGTTGAGCGTCACAGTGGTCGAATTTGAAGATGAGAAAGTTGCCAAGAAGCCAGTTGCTAAAGATGTCAAACCCAAAGTGGCGACGGTTGCACAAAGTCGGGGCTTGGTCGTCAGCGACTTGACTGATGCTGCAAAGAAAGAACTCAAGGTCAAAGGTGGTGTGAAGGTCGATGCCGCCAGTGATGCCGCCGAGCGTGCGGGTCTGCGCGAGGGTGATGTGATCAGCTCGGTTGCGAATATGGAAGTCAATACTGTCAAAGAGTTTGAAGCAGTATTGGCAAAAACGGACAAAACTAAGACCATCAATGTGCTGTTTAGGCGCGGTGAATGGGCGCAATTTGCATTGATCAAGCCGTTGAAATAAGTTTTTTGAAAGCCATTTCATTCTTTGGCTGAGCTGTTTTTAACCGCAGTAGGAACTCAAAGACCTCAAACTAGTCATGGTTTTGAGGTCTTTTTCTTGCCTACTTTGTCTGAAAAAGGACAAAAATTTATTTATTTTTATTTATTTTCAAACGCTTTAAAGTGTGCAATCACTAACTTAATTTTGAAACTTACGATAAAATTAGATAAAATCAAAGCTTGAAAAGACAGATTTATAGCATATTGAATCAGTTTTTGGCTACTTTATGACTTTACGCACAACAGTCCACCGACGATCCACAGATCGCCCACAAGTTGTCCAGTGGTTAAATTACAAAACTGTTAATAAGCTGTGAACAACTTTTCGTTGCTGCCCTGCAACATCCCGTGTCAACAGATTTTGGGACTTCACAAACTGGCTTTTTTGCCTACAATGAAGATCCAACTATCGCAGTTGCCATGCTTGTTGGTTTCAGGGCGCGTCACAATTCGACGCGCCCTTTTTTATGTCCGCTTTGTTCCGTTTGACACTTTTTAGTAATGGCATTCGTTTCAATTCAATCACTTAAAGCATCACGTTGATGAATCACATCAGAAATTTTTCGATCATTGCACATATTGATCATGGTAAATCTAC
>JAYUJX010000614.1:0-1010 GCA_043764955.1 Polaromonas sp. | reverse complement strand
CCGCCAGGCTCAAAGGGTTGGAATCAATTGGAGACTTAAATGTCCGGCGAATAGCGACTATCTTGGACACGATCAAGAACAGCAAGAATTACGTCATCGTGCCGAATGCGATCGCGGATATCGTGAATATTTCTAATATCAGTCTTGCAGGGAGTCCACAAGGTATAGCCTTCTCTGGTGAGAAGCCACCGTATCTGAGATGGATGCAACCAATCAAGAATGCCGATTACCTGTCAGATATTCTCAAGGCTGCCCATCACGTTTTTCCGATGTGCGACCATATAGTTCTGAAGCTCCTGACATCAAAAGCTGGTGACGTAGAGCAGGCAACTCACGAGGATTTTGTGCCTGATGAGTCCACAGGTACTATGCAGAATTTGAAATGTTTTTATTTCTCTGCTGTGATCAGTATTCAGGATAAGACGGAGTTGCTGATCGGTGAAGCTAGAGAGACAGTTCAGATACCCTTGTATTCAATGCTATTTTTCCGGGGAGATATGCCACATGCTGGAGCAGGATACCTTGTAGAAAATTCTAGGCTTTTTATTTCTGCATCGTCAAAGTCCTTCCCTGAATCAGATAGAGTTTTCCTTCACACTAAATCTTAAAAAAAATAAAAAATACACCGAACAAGAAATCGTTTACTTTTTTTCTGATTCATTGAGATCAATTTGACGACTAAAATGATCACTACTAACGATTCAAAATTAGACTATTGAAAACAAAAAAACTCACTTGAAATTAGACGGGTAAAAATGCAACCACACATCTTGCATTTTTTTTGACTTATTTTGGGATTAAGACTAGCTATGATTCAAAATTAGACGATTGAAAAAAGCAGTGACTTTTTTGAAATTAGACGAGTAATAATGCGGCAAGGATTGGTCTTTATCTACTTCACTGTTTGTAAGTAATTATACATCTACAAGAAGAACGTTTTCATAGACATCATTTGCCTGAGCGTGAGTCCTCTTTTTGTGCTTGAGTATCATATCATAAAATGTAACATA
>JAYUJX010000613.1:0-1010 GCA_043764955.1 Polaromonas sp. | reverse complement strand
ACACCATTGACACCGACACCATTAGCACCACCGCCACCATGATAAGCACCATGACGATCACCTTGCGAGCGGATCGGCACCACCGGCACTTTCTTCTTCTGCTTCTTCGTAGCTGGTTCCCCATATCCTGCAGCGGTAGCGACACCACATGATGACGATGACGACGATGATGACGATGCTGCGTACTGTGCCGCATACCGAGCTGGTATGCGTGACGACACTGCTGCTGCTGCCGCTGCTGCCTTCGCACTCGCTTTCGCCCTCGCCATGGCCACCACCACTGTGCCTACAGGGATAGAGACAGGGACAGGGACAGGGACGCGGACAGGGCCGCGGACAGGGGCGGAAACAAGGCCATACGGTGCGCCCTGATCCACGCTCCTCCTCTTGCGCTTCATCTCCACCGACGCGGGCGACGGTTCCCCCTCGATGCGCCGACATCCATGCTTGCTCAGATATGCGACCAACTTTTTGTTGTCTTTGAAGTAGTCGCGATTCTCGACGAGCTCGACGATGCTCTTGATGTCGTATCTGCCTGTCAGTAGCCCACCCTTAGACTCCATCGCTGCTATCGCCTCTACTCTCGCTCTCGCCTTCTCATTCTCTCTTTCCTTCGCCTTCGCCTTCGCCTTCTCCTTCTCCTTCTCTTGCTCTCTCACCTCCATATCTATCTCCGCTACCATCCCCGATTTACAATCCGCTCCAGGTCCAGCTTCCGTCTCCGCCTCCGTGTCCGTGTCAGTCGTTGCATTCGCCTTCATGTCCGTGTTCTTGTTCACGTTCACGCTCATGTTCATCTCCGCCAGATGCGACACAGCCCAAGGCGCCAGGTAGAACAGTTGCAGCGACACATCCTCCACTCGCATCCATCCCATATCGGTCAGCAACGGTAGCAGCCTGCTGAACACATAGTAGCTTGCCGGCTTGTACAAGGAGTCCCGCTCGTATTGCCGGAGTATCTTCGCGACGCCTGCCTCGCCTACCGTCTCCGCAGACTCGCATGACATGGG
>JAYUJX010000612.1:0-1010 GCA_043764955.1 Polaromonas sp. | reverse complement strand
CGCGTCGCAGAAGACAGGGACGGCGCTAAAAATGAAGCTCATAGGAAGGAGGACCCCAGAGGAGAGTCAATTCTTGGATGACCTGATATGCTGGGTCACTCACTCTCAAGTGACAGAGACAGATAGGCTTTTTTCCCGCTATATCCAGCTGAGGTCAGGAAGAAGGTCCAAGAAGGAGCTGTCCGCTAGGATGATTAGGGACCAAATAAAGGCGACATGTATTATTGAAAAGCTGCCTGCGGAGCACTTTTCAAGTCATTCCCTCCGTAAGGCTGCGACCACTCATATGAGGGCACTGGGGGTATCCGAGGGAGACATGAAGGATAGAGGGGGTTACTCAGCCGGATCGAAGGTCATGGCGAGCACATACGACTACTCATCTGCGGGCCATGGACCACTGTCGTCGAACGCCCTGAATGGCGGGGTCCGGCCTGACGTAGAAGATATTCGGCGGTTCATACCACAAGTGAGGAATTCGGATAGGGCCCACCTTGGTGTGTTGGGTGAAGGTGACCGCTAACCCAGACCAGTACCCAGACCAGTACCCAGTGCCCAAGTAAGGCAATATACGTGGGGTCTGAGTCATAGGGGGAGTCACCGGGCGCGCGAGTGCACCCCATTTCAGCCTAACTAATGAGATGGGAGTATGGTCAGCTGTGAGTACGTACGTTCGACTCTTGTGAGGCGCTTATGAGTACGTTCTGCAGCGTACGGACAGAGTTTCTGGGCGGAAATGTACGGTCATCGCTGTACGTACAATAAGCGACGTACGTACGTTGCGGAAGAGTTTTTGGAGGCTTCAGCACGTACATCAAGTAGGGTACGTACATTTTTATGACGGTGTGAGTACGGTACGAAACCTACGGCTAACCGTATGACGCCTTGAATTAGAGCCACGCAAAGAAATAGAATTATGAGACGCCGGGAACTTCGTGGACTTGCGGAATTGGTTCTCTGGATTGAAGACGGCGAGATTCGGTCTCAAGTCATCTTTTCTTTTCCCTCTGGTT
>JAYUJX010000611.1:0-1011 GCA_043764955.1 Polaromonas sp. | reverse complement strand
ACTGTAGATGTCACTGTAGAAGTCACTGCAGATTACACTGTGGAAGTTACTGTAGATATCACTGTAGATGTCACTGTAGATGTCACTGTAGATGTCATTGTAGATATCACTGTAGATGTCAATACATATATCACTGTTGATGTCACTGTAGATGTCACTGTAGATGTCACTGTAGATATCACTGTAGACGTCGCTGTAGATATCACTGTGGAAGTTCATGGAGATGTTAGTGTAGAATTTACTATAGATGTCACGGTGGAAGTTACTGTAGATGTCACTGTTAGAAATCACTATAGATGTCACTGTTAGATATCACTGTAGATGTTACTGTTAGATATCACTGTAGATGTTACTGTAGATTACACTGTAGAAGTTCATGGAGTTGTCACTGTAGAAGTTACTGTAGAAGTTCTTGAGATGTTACTGAAGATTACACTGTAGATGTCACTGTAGATGTCACTGTAGATGTCGCTGTAGATATCACTGTATATATCACTGTATATATCACTGTAGATGTCACTGTAGATGTCGATGTAGATGTTACTGAAGATGTTACAGTAGATGTAGATGCCAATGTAGATATCATTGTAAGTGTCACTGTAGATGTAGATGTCACATTTAAAATGACTGTAGATGCAGATGTCACTGTAGATGTCACTGTAGATATCGTAGTATATGTCACTATAGATGCCACTGTAGATATCACATTCGAAATCACTGTAGATGTCACTGTAGATGCCACTGTAGATGCCACTGTAGATGTCACTGTAGATGCCACTGTAGATTTCGATGTAGATGTCACTATAGATGCCACTGTAGATGTCACTATAGATGCCACTGTAGACGTCACTGTAGATGTGACTGTAGATGTCACTGTAGATGTCACTGTAGATGTCACTGTAGATATCACTGTAGATGTCACTGTAGATGTCACTGTAGATGTCACTGTAGATATCACTGTAGATGTTACTGAAGATGTTACAGTAGATGTAGATGCCAATGTAGATATCA
>JAYUJX010000610.1:0-3678 GCA_043764955.1 Polaromonas sp. | reverse complement strand
TGGCCGAGGTGGCGCTGATGTTTGCAGCCTTCCCAAGCAATGCGTTGACGGGGCAGTCGTTGATTGTTAGCCATGGGTGGACGATGCAATAACAGCTGTTATTCGCTATTATTTTTATAGCTACTTAGGCAACAAATACAACGGCTATAGGCGTATTTATTCGAATAATTTTCAGTTTGATTTACCCTTAGTTTTCACGTAACACCACTTCTAGTGGTAGTGCTTGGGTTTGAACCGCCGCCTCTGGGGTCACCGACGCGTTGAAATTCTTTGGGACGGAATTCTTCTAAATGGTTGTTAAGGATGGCGCGGATTTTTTTAGAAATACGGCGTGCGTAGACATCATGACCTCTTTCGTTTGGATGCATGATGCCATTCCAGTCGTTTTGCCTTAAAAATGATTTTTCAGCGCTTAGAAATAACGTGTCCACAGAGCAATAGCCACGTGACTCGAAATCTGTGTCGACACCATCAACGATATGCCAAGTGAAATGGCGCTTCTTTGAATTTGGGTTGGTAGATGGATTTGAGTTTCTAATGTTTTGATTGGCAACAAATTCTCGCAACTTATTATTTAGTGAATTTGCTAATTTTTTGATGACTATTGCTTCTTCATCGTCAATTCCCCAAACTGAATCTGAACCGCTTGGAGAGGTAATAGCATCAAAAATGCCACAGTTCCTATTGGTATTTGGCGCATCTGGCGAACCATCTCCAAAAAATCCCAACGGATAGAGGGTTAATAAAATATGACGCGGTTGTTGCGGCATCTGACTTAATCGCTCGTCCAACATGATCAAATCATTTTCCAAGTGTCTGTCGATAACGCGTAAAACTGCTTCACTCACCTCTTCCGCACCATTGAAGAGGTCAGTTTCTATAATTTTCGTAAAGCCACTTATCCAACCGCAATCATTGCCACCAATCGTGAGCAGCAAAAAGTCTGGTCGTCGGCCTCCTATGGTTTGCTCTAGCTCTTGAATTTGTCCTATATTTAACAAGTCATCAAGAAAACCTATTTCATTAGATTCGACAACATGCCACCCTGTATTTAAAGTGGAGTCGTACATTCGCCTATTTTTTCGCATAGGTTGTCGCCAGCTTGGGGGCGCAATATGCAAGTTGGGACCAATCAGACCGCGATGAATAGACGCTCCCGATCTTGCTACAGATAAGTGTGTCGTTACAACTTGCATGTCCGCATAGCTGCCATTCGTTGCCTCGGCAGCCAATGTGTGCCCTGCTTTGTAGGAGCGGTGTGCCAAAGGCTCTTGCCAAGTAGCTAATTCAAGCTCGGGCGTGAAATCTTTGGAGTCATCTCTTATCGCCATAAGCGTACGCAATGCCCCCATATCTGCGTAAGCTCTGATTCCCGCAGTAGTAACCAATGGCTCATCTGGATTTCCTTCCCCGCAAGCATACGAATCCCCAATCGTGCAAATCAAAATATCCTTCAACGTCATGTGTTTAGCCAATTGCGTCGGCGGAATTGCTGGGTTGTTTTTGCGTCTTACAAATGAAGTCATTTGGTATCGTCCCTGTTGAGTCAATGGCAAAAGGGGATGCATAGCGTTGACAGGGGAATCTTGTGAGGAAATCACCGTAAGCGTTGGCACGCCAGGTGTATGAGAAACACCTGAACTGATTCTCTCTACCCGAAACCAAAAATCGTGCGCTTGAATCGTTTGCTCCAAATCTGCAATCGCGTTGTTTAACGCCTCCATTTCTTCTTCCAGCTCATTTAGCTCGTGCTGCGGTCTAGGGTGCCGACCAGGTCGCTCATGTTCGATAGGTGGTTGCGGACGTTGCAATGCGACCAACTCGCGATTCTTGCGTCGCAATTCATCCTCTATATCGAAAGATAATTTCAAATACCATTGCGTTGGCGATATGTATTCGGGCTTGTAACTGTGTGAAGCAGCATCGTAGGCGTTTAGAAACTTAGGGTGGCGCGATGCTATGCTGAATTTAAATTGGTTGATATCGACCATATTGACGCCCTCACGTTAAAAAGTTATCGTAAATGACCATGACGACCAATCAAAGTGACTTTAGTCACTTGTTTGATACTAACTTTCATAAACAATAAAAAATTTACACCTTTTGACATGAGTACAGAACAAAACACCAGCTATTTCATTCAGCTTGTGGATGACCACCACATGCTGCGCATGGGTTTAATTGCGCTGGCGCAAACGTCAGACCGCTTAAATATCCAGTGGCTGGAATCTACCAACCTCAGTGAAGCGATGGTCGCCTATCGCTCGCAGGGCAATATTGATCTGGTGTTGCTAGACTTAAATTTGCCTGACAGCCAAGGTTTACAAGGTTTGCAGCAATTTTTAAGCGAGTTCCCGAATTCCCGCGTTGCGATTTTTTCGGCAACAGAGGATGAATTTGTTGTCCGGCAAGCGTTAGCGCTGGGTGCTGCTGGTTTTGTACCCAAATCGGCTTCTGCCGCCACAACTTTGCATTTGATCGAGACTTTACTGCAAAGCATTCGACCCGCATTGTCAAGCTCCCCCAAACTGATTAAAGCCAAACTTTCCCCACTCACTGATGCACTGAATCCGACGCAACTCAAGGTTTTGGAATTGGTGCTGGCGGGCATGAGTAACCAAGAAATTGCGACGTCTTGTAAGCTGGCTTTGGGCACGGTTAAAAACACTGTTTCTTCGACCATGCTAGCCATGGACGTGCGCTCGCGGTCGCATTTAATCAGCATGTTTAGATGACAGCGCCTCTTGAGTTCGTGGCCTCCGTCTTGCCTTCAGATGTTGCTGATGAGCCTGAATCATTAGACAAACGGATTTTGAATGAGCAGGTTGAGTCTTTGCTAGTAACAAGTCAATCTGTTTTTTTTGCAGGGTATTTGTTAGCTGTCGCTTTTACAGCTCTTTTCTACTGGAAAACCAAACAACCCAGCATCCTGGCTTGGTTACTACTACTGAATATTTGGCAAATAATACGTATGCGAGCCAGTCGCAAGTATGCAAGAACGCCCGTAAAACTAAGAAATCCAGAGCAAGCTGCACGTGGGTATTGCTACGGCAATGCCGTGACCAGCACTTTTTGGGGGCTGATGCCTTGGCTTTTTTTCCCGCATGGCGACATCACGTTGACCTCTATCATGGTGCTGGTTTTGATGGGGATTGTGTCAGGCGGATTAGGCTCGGTGTCGCCTTATCGTTTAGCCGTTTTTTGTTTGGTGCTTCCCGTACTCACGGGTTTATCAACAGCTTTGCTTTGGCAGGGCGATATCGTCCATATTTTTTTGGGCCTGTGTGCTTTGGCATACATGGCGTTGAATTTACAACTAGGATTAGAGCAAAATCGCCTCATCAATGAAGCGCTGAGAGCACGTTATGAAAACGAGGCTTTGGCGCATCGTTTGGCTGAACAGGTCAAAATTGTTGAGCGTGCAAGTTTAGAAAAAACTCGCTTCTTCGCTTCAGCCAGCCATGATTTGCGGCAACCGCTGCACTCATTGGGCTTGTTTGGCTCTACTATTTTGAGCAAGCTCAAAGATACGCCCGATGAGGTTTTAGCCAGCAATTTAATGCAGTGTGTCGATGCACTGGAAGCATCCTTCAGCTCCATGTTGGATGTCTCAAAACTTGACGCTGGTGTTGTACAGGTCAATACACAGAAGATTTCATTGGGCGATTTATTTCGTCG
>JAYUJX010000609.1:0-3681 GCA_043764955.1 Polaromonas sp. | reverse complement strand
TGGGTCGCGCCAGCTCGGGCACCTTCCGCACGGCTGATGTGGTGGGTTTGGACACCATGACGCACGTGATCAAGACGCTGCAAGACAATTTGAGCTTGGATGCTACCAAAGGGGCTGCTCAATTTGATCCGTTTTACGGTAACTTTGCGACACCAGCTGTGCTAGCCAAGTTGCTTGAACTGGGCAATCTGGGTCAAAAAACCGGCGCTGGTTTTTACAAAAAGGCAGGGCGCGACATTTTGCGTTTTGACGCCGACGAACAAGACTATGTCCCTAGCGGCAAAAAAGCCGATGAAGTGGTCGGGCGCATGCTCAAAAAACCTGCTGCAGAGCGCTTGAAACTGTTGCGCAACGCAGAAGGCGCAGAGCCGCGCTTTTTGTGGGCCATCATCCGCGACCAGCTGCACTATGCCGCCGTGCATTTGCACACCGTGGCCGAGACCGCACGCGACATCGACTTGGCCCTGCGCTGGGGTTTTGGCATGAAACAAGGCCCGTTTGAGCTGTGGCAAGAAGCCGGCTGGTTAACGGTTGCCAACATGATCAAAGAAGACATTGACGCTGGCAAAGCGCTGTGCAAAGAACCGTTGCCGGAGTGGGTTTTCAAAGGCCCCGTGGCTGAGGTCGGCGGGGTGCACACACCAGCAGGCTCCTGGAGTGCGTCCGGTAACAAGTTCATTGCGCGTCGTAATTTACCAGTTTATGAACGCCAGCATTTCCCTGAAGATGTGGCGGGTTCTGTCACCGTCAAAGCAGAAACGGCTGGCAAAACGCTGCATGAGGACGATGCGATTCGTTTGTGGACGTTAGACGATGATGTACTGATCGCCAGCATCAAAACCAAAATGCACGCCATCAGCCCGGACGTGGCGGAAGGCTTAAGTTTGGCGGTGGACATGGCTGAGGAGGACTATCAGGGTTTGGTGATTTGGTCGCCCGACGAGATGTTCTCTGCTGGCGCAGATCTACAAGCCATGCTTCCCGCTTTCATGGTGGCGGGTGTGGGTGCGATCAACGAAGTCGAGCATGAGCTGCAAAAAGTCATGCTCAAGTTGCGTTACGCCAGCGTGCCCACGGTGTCTGCCGTGCGCGGTTTGGCGCTGGGCGGTGGCTGCGAAATGGCGGTGTACTCAGCCAAACGTGTTGCGGCGATGGAAAGCTACATTGGTTTGGTGGAAGTGGGCGTGGGCCTGGTGCCTGGTGCGGGCGGTTTGGCCTACATCGCACGCCGTGCGGCAGAGGCGGCATCTACCAGCACCAACAAAGACATCGTGCCGTTCTTGACTGAAGGTTTCACCGCTGCAGCCATGGCCAAAGTCGGCACCAGCGCGATTGAATCACGCAAAATTGGCTATTTGCTGGACACCGATGTGATCGTGCCCAACAAAGACGAACTGTTGTTTGTGGCTATCAACGAAGCCAAAGCCTTGTACAAGAGCGGCTACCGTGCACCGCAAAAGCGCACGTTTGCAGTGGCTGGGCGCAGTGGTATTGCCACGATCAAGGGCTCATTGGTCAACATGCGCGATGGGGGGTTCATCAGCGCGCATGACTTCCATATTGCATCGCTGATTGCCAATGTGGTGTGTGGCGGTGACGTCGATGCAGGTACTTTGGTCACCGAAGAATACCTCATGACTTTGGAGCGTCAAGCTTTTTGTTCATTACTGACCCATCCCAAAACCCAAGAGCGCATCATGGGCATGATGGCGACCGGCAAACCTCTAAGAAATTAAACACCCCCGAAGGCTTTGCCTTCCCCCTCAAGGGGGCAATGGAAGTAAAAGGATTTATTTATGAAACAAGTACAAGAAGCCTACATCGTCGCCGCCACGCGCACCCCTATTGGGCGCTCGCACCGCGGGTTCTTCCGCAACACACGTCCGGACGATCTGCTGGTCAAAGCTCTTCAAGCCGCATTGGCGCAAGTACCCACGCTGGACCCGCAGGCGATTGAAGATTTGATCTGCGGTTGCGCCATACCAGAAGCATCGCAAGGCCTGAACATTGCCCGCATTGGTGCGGTGCTGGCAGGTTTGCCGCATAGCGTGGGCGGCATCACCGTGAACCGCTTTTGCGCCTCCGGCCTGTCTGCCGTGCAAATGGCGGCAGACCGCATCCGCGTGGGCGAGGCCGACGTGATGATCGCCGCTGGCGTGGAAAGCATGAGCATGGTGCCAATGATGGGTAACAATCCATCTCTGTCGCCTGCCATGTTTGATCATGACGAGAACATCGGCATTGCCTACGGCATGGGTTTGACCGCTGAAAAAGTGGCTAACCAATGGAAGATCAGTCGCGATGCGCAGGATGAGTTTGCCTACCAGTCGCACATGAAGGCCATCGCTGCCATGAAAGCTGGCGAATTTACGAATGAAATCACACCTGTAGAAGTGACCGAGCGCACACCGAACCTGGAAACGGGTGAAGTTAGCATTACCAAGCGCATCGTGAGCCTAGATGAAGGTGCACGCCCTGACACGACAATTGAAGGTCTAGGCAAACTCAAAACCGTATTTGCAGCACGCGGTTCTGTCACCGCAGGTAATAGCTCGCAAACCTCGGACGGTGCTGGTGCGCTGATTTTGGCGAGCGAAAGCGCGATCAAACGCTTTGGATTGACGCCATTGGCCAAGTTTGTCAGCTTTGCCAGCAAAGGCGTGCCGCCGCACATCATGGGCATTGGTCCGATTGAGGCGATTCCGGCGGCGCTGCGCTATGCGGGTTTGAAGCAAGATGATATCGACTGGTTTGAGTTGAACGAGGCGTTTGCGGCGCAGTCTTTGGCAGTTCTCAACACGCTGAAGCTTGACCCGAGCAAAGTGAACCCTATGGGTGGCGCGATTGCTTTGGGTCACCCATTAGGTGCAACGGGTGCGATTCGGTCTGCCACGGTGATACATGCGTTACACCGCAAACAGCTGAAATACGGTATAGTGACCATGTGCGTTGGCATGGGGCAAGGCGCTGCAGGGATTTTTGAACGGGTTTAAATCAATCCATCACTGAAAAATAGAAGAGCTAGCAACATATGCGTACCACTCCCGTAGCCCTGATTATTGGCGCAGGTGATGCAACGGGTGGCGCCATCGCGCGGCGATTCGGGCGCGGTGGTTATGCCGCTTGTGTGACGCGTCGTAGTGCCGATAAATTGCAGCCTCTCAAAGATGCCATTGAAGCTGAAGGCGGCATCTGCCATGCTTTTGGCAGTGATGCGCGCAAGGAAGAGGAAGTTGTCGCACTCGTCGAGCAAATCGAATCGACCATCGGCCCGGTCGAGGTACTGGTGTTCAACATCGGTGCGAATGCACCCAGCAGCGTACTCGACGAAACCGCACGCAAGTATTTCAAGATTTGGGAGATGGCTTGCTTTAGCGGCTTTCTGAACGGGCGTGAAGTGGCGAAACGGATGCTCACGCGTGCAACACCGATACGTAAGCAAAGTATTATTTTCACTGGCGCTACCGCTTCATTGCGTGGGGCGGCGGGCTTTGCGGCTTTCTCAGGTGCGAAAATGGCGTTGCGTGCCTTGGCGCAGAGCATGGCGCGCGAATTGGGGCCGCAAGGCATCCATGTCGCGCACAGCATTATCGACGGTGCCATTGATACGGCCTTTATCCGCGACACCTTTCCTGAGCGCTATGCGCTGAAAGAGCAGGACGGCATTCTCAACCCTGATCA
>JAYUJX010000608.1:0-3683 GCA_043764955.1 Polaromonas sp. | reverse complement strand
GGCGTTCCCCGCAAAATCGATGTAAACGCAAGCGGCATCTGCTTTGATGTGGTCTAGTTGCTCATACGTCAACACACGGTGGTAGCAGCCTAGGCTTTCACAAAACGCCACGTTGCTGGCGGACGTTAAGCCAACCACTTCAATGCCAGCGCGCTGCTTGAGTTGAAACGCTGTGCCGTAAGCTGTTTTGCTGGATGCGCTGGATAAGATGGCGGTGTTTGCATCGAAGAATTGGTTGTCGTCAAAAAAATCGTCTATCAACCACGAGGTGATGAAGAGTGGTCGCAGCAGTGCTTGAATAGCTTCCGTGTCTGGCTTGTAAAACGGGTCACTCGCAGTGCGCATGTATTGGTTGTAGACCGGATGCAGCTCTGCGCGATGCGTCGCACCGTCGACAAAGCTTTTTTCGTTCAACTTTGTGGGCTCTAACACCACGCTGCTGGCCATGGGGTAGTAGCCGTAAAGCTTTTCACCCACCGCGACTCCCGCGTGCAAAGACTGTACCACCGTGGCAAAGCCCCACACAGGGATGATGCCCCAGCCTGCTTCACCGCTTGGAAAAAAATTCCAATAGTTCATCGCCCCGCCAAATGCGGCGTAGGTGATATTGTTTGAGGTGAGTGCAAAATGGTTCACACGCAGACGAATTTGCCCTTCTGCCAGCGGTGCGTCTTCCGTGATGCGCAGTTTTGTACGCTGCAGTTGGTCTTGCGGGTCTTGGCTGACTAAAAATTGTGTGCTCATATTGATACTCTAAACGAAACAGCCTGCCGCGACTAGTCGGGCAGGCTGCGTTGGCGACACAAAATTACGCTAGGGTGACACTCACTTCAATGTTGCCACGGGTTGCGTTTGAGTAAGGACACACTTGGTGCGCTGTATCAATCAAATCTTGTGCTGCGACGCGGTCCATACCTGGCAAGCTCACCACCAACTGCGCTTCGATGCCGAAACCCGCTGGAATTTGGCCAATGCCGACAGTGGCGTTGACATTGGCATCTGCTGGAATCGTCAGCTTTTTCATACCAGCCACATGCTTCATCGCACCCATGAAGCAAGCGCTGTAGCCTGCGGCAAACAGTTGCTCAGGATTTGTTGCGCCGCCCATGCCGCCCAACTCTTTGGGTGGTGCGAGTTTGACGTTCAACAAGCCATCAGAGCTGACTGCAGTGCCATCACGGCCACCAGTTGCGGTTGCATTTGCTTTGTACAAGACTTTTTCGATTTTGGTTGTCATGGTTTCTCTTCTTTCAAGTTATGCCTCGGTGAGGCGGGATAAATTACGGTCGGGGTTAAATTATTAAGATGTTGATAGTGGATTCAAGTTGTTTCTCAGCGTTTGCACTTGCTGCGTCAGCGCCACGATATCGGGCAGGCTGCATTGGCTGGCTTTCAAAATGCAATCAGGAATGCTGGCGGCTTGGGTTTTCAGGGCGCGGCCCGTTGCTGTCAATGTGATGTGAACGCGCCGCTCGTCTTGGACGTCGCGGATGCGGGCAATCAAACTGGCTGATTCCAAGCGTTTGAGCAGCGGCGTCAAGGTGCCAGAATCTAAAAACAGGCGCTCGCCCAGCTCAGACACCATCAAGCCATCGCGCTCCCACAGCACCAGCATGGCCAAATACTGCGGATACGTCAGCCCCAGCGTTTCTAGCAGTGGTTTGTACAACTTGGTCATGGCTAAGGAGGTGGAATACAAGGCAAAGCACAGCTGGTTGTCCAGCAACAAAGCGGGATTGCTAATTGCGTTGTTTACTGTTTCCGTGTGATTTGCTGCGTACATGGCTGAACTATAGCACACAATTAAATTGTGTGCTATTTAATTTAATGAAATCTTTTTATCAGGGTAAATCGGGGCAATCATTGGGTTGGTCTCCTTAAATATTTGGCTAACCGTCCTATATATTGCTTGCTAGGTAAGTTTTAGGCATTTTCCAGACCCTTTTTAGATAATTTCATCATGTTCGACTACATCATCATCGGTGGCGGCTCGGCGGGCTGCGTATTGGCGGCACGACTCAGCGAAGACGCAAATATCAAAGTCGCTTTGTTAGAAGCCGGCCCCGTTGACAGCAGCGTGCTGATCCACTGCCCTGCCGGTTTGGCGCTGCTAGCACGCACGGGCGCAGCCGGCTGGGGGTTTAACACCACGCCACAAGCCGGACTGAATGGGCGCAAAGGCTACCAACCGCGTGGCAAGGTGTTGGGCGGATCAAGCTCTATCAACGCCATGGTGTACATGCGCGGCCACAAAACCGACTACGACCATTGGGCCGAGCAGGGCAACCCGGGCTGGAGTTTTGCCGACGTGCTGCCCTACTTCAAAAAGGCTGAGAACAACGAGCGCAGCTTCGACGCCGCAGATGCCCCATTTCACGGCAAAGGTGGCTCGTTGAACGTGATGGACTTGCGCAGCCCCAGCAAATACGGCCCCATCTTCGTTGAAGCAGGCAAACAAGCCGGCCACCCTGAAAGCAAAGACTTCAACGGCGCAGAGCAGCACGGCGTGGGCATGCACCAAGTCACCCACAAAAACGGCGAACGCTACAGCGCTGCCAAAGCTTACCTGACCCCAAATTTAGCCCGCCCCAACCTCACCGTCATCACCAGCGCACACACGATGAGGATTTTGACGGAAGATAATTCAGGTGTTAAGCGCGCTGTAGGCGTGGAATACCGCCAAGGCAACGAGATCAAGCAAATCAAGGCTTCGCGCGAGGTGCTTTTGTGCGCAGGTGCCTTCCAATCGCCCCAAATTTTGATGCTCTCAGGCATAGGCCCAGCCGCAGAATTGCAAAAGCACGGCATCAACGTGGTGCATGACTTGCCCGGCGTGGGCGAAAACTTGCACGATCACATTGACGTGGTGCAAGTGGTCAACGCGCCGCACTTGAAAGACCTGTTTGGCGTCTCGCTCAGCGGTTTGGTGCAAGCCATCAAAGGCATTTTTGAGTGGCGCAAGCACCGCACGGGCATGCTGACAACCAATTTTGCCGAGGCCGGCGGCTTCATCAAAACCAGCCCTGATGAGCCGACGCCAGACCTGCAACTGCACTTCGTCATTGGCAAACTGGTGGATCATGGCCGCAAACCGACGTTTGGCCACGGTTATTCAAGCCATATTTGCCTGATGCGCCCGAAAAGCCGAGGCCGCGTCACCCTGGCAAGCAGCGACCCGCTAGCTGCACCCGTGATTGACCCCAACTTCTTGGCCGACCCCGACGACATGCGCCGCATGGTGCAAGGTTTCAAGCAAATGCGCATGATTTTGAGCCAACCCGCCCTAGCTGGCTACCGTGGGCAAGAGCTTGCCACTACGGCTGATGCAAAAACCGACATTGAGATTGAAACCGTCATCCGCAACTATGCCGACACCATCTACCACCCCGTGGGCACTTGCAGAATGGGTCCACTGGAAGGCCCGAAAGCTAACCCGTTGAACGTGGTGGACAGCGAGCTGCGCGTGCACGGCATGACCGGCCTGCGCGTGGTCGATGCGTCCATCATGCCACGCATCGTGGCGGGGAATACCAATGCACCCGTCATCATGGTGGCGGAGAAGGCGGCGGATATGATCAAAGCCGTGCAAAACGCGTAAAAACAAGGCCGCGTCCTACACAGCTTGGCGCTGCAAGCTGATAGCAAAGCAAGCAAGGTTTTGTCATACTTTTTACAGTAACTTT
>JAYUJX010000607.1:0-1014 GCA_043764955.1 Polaromonas sp. | reverse complement strand
CCATCTGCGAGGTCGTAACGCGGATGCGGATCATTACCCATTACTTTCTTCGAGTAGCCATCCAGATAGTCGCTTATAGCGAAGCAGATCGTGCCTCCATCTTCTGAGATAATCTCCTGTGCTCGGTTGTAGATTGCACCACGTTTGGTCTCATCAAGTTCAATTCGGGCAGCCAAGATGAGCTTGTCTAATTCGGTGTTTTTAAACTTGGTGTCATTCCACTCGGAGTCGGACTTGAAGGTGGTTGACAAAGCGATATCGGCAGTCGGACGGCTACCCCAGTAGGCGGCGCAGAACGGTTGCTTAAGCCAGACGTTGCTCCAATAGCCATCGGCAGATACCTTTTTAACATTCAAGGCGATACCAGCTTTTTTGAGCGACTCTTGGTACAAGGAAGCACAGTCCACCGCCGAGCCCCAGGCTCCTTCAGAGGTTTGCAGCTCGATGCCGGCGCTGCCGATACCTGATTTTTTGAAGTGAAAAGCAGCTTTGTCCGGGTCATACGCACGCTGCGGCATGTTATTGTTGTAGTACGGGTTGTTGACATCCAACGTGTGATCATTGCCCATCGTGGCAAAGCCATTGAAGACTGTGTCAATGATTTTCTTGCGATCAATGCCGTACTTAAGTGCCAGACGTAAGTCTTTGTTGTCAAACGGTGATGCGGTAACATGTGAAACAAAGCAGTATCGGTTGCCGGTGCCCTTCGTGCGCACAACATTAAGTTTTGGGTCACGTGCTAGCAGGTTGACGGTGCGAGCGTCTAAGCGGTTGGCGGCGTCGATTTTACCAGACTGCAAGGCTGACGTGCGCGCCGCCTTGTCGTTGATGTAAAGGATTTCAACGGCCTCAAAATTGCCACGCCCCGGTTTCCAGTAGCTACCTTTGTTCTTGAAAGTGATGCGTACTCCGGGTTCAAACTTCTCCAATGTAAACGCACCAGTGCCATCTGGTTTTGACCAGTCGGTCCAGCCGTTGGAAACAACCATCAAGTGGTAGTCGGACAGTACGGAG
>JAYUJX010000606.1:0-1017 GCA_043764955.1 Polaromonas sp. | reverse complement strand
CCGGTTGCCTGAGCTAGGTCCGATTGGCTCGAATGGCTTGGCCAATGCGCGAGATTTCAAAACGCCAGTCGCAGCATTTGAAGAGTCGTCTGGTAGTTGCGAGATCATCAAAAAATACGGCGGCAGCTTGTGGTCAGCGCAGATGTCGCATTCGCCCTTCAATGTGGTGGCTTGGCATGGCAATTTAGCGCCGTTCAAATACGACACCGCCAATTTCATGACGATAGGTTCCATCAGCTTTGACCACCCAGACCCGTCCATTTTCACAGTGCTGACCTCGCCCACCGACACGTTGGGCACAGCCAATTGTGATTTCGTCATCTTCCCGCCGCGCTGGATGGTGGCTGAAGACACCTTCAGACCGCCGTGGTATCACCGCAACCTGATGAGTGAATTCATGGGGCTGGTGCAAGGCCAATACGACGCAAAGGAAGAGGGCTTTGTACCCGGCGGCGCATCGCTGCACAACTGCTTTGTGCCGCACGGGCCAGATTCAGACGCGTTTACCAAGGCCAGCAACGCTGATTTGAAACCGCAGAAACTGGACAACACTTTGGCTTTTATGTTTGAAAGCCGTTATCGCTTTGTACCGACTGCGTTCGCCATGTGCCCTGGAATTCTGGATGAAAACTATGCTGATTGCTGGGTAGATTTGGTGTAAATTTTAATAAATTTGCTATATATTTTATAGCTAATTAATCAATAAATACGCTGGCTATAGGCGTATTTGAAGGGTAAAATTCGGGGCAGCTACCCCGCCCCATAGGCATCCTTTCTGAAGAAGGGAAATTTTCTGCCTTTGGTATTCATTCCCCTTCTTCAGAAGGGGTGGCGCGTAGCGACGGGGTAGCTGCACCCGCTCCCTGAACTGAAGCTGTTATTCGCTACACTAACCCCATGACCCCATCCACCCCGTTATACGCCGCCCTCCAAAAAGCCAAATCCGAAGAAGACGTCAAAGACGCCTACATCAAAGCGCTGGGGCTCAAAGGGCATACCAAGGGCTTGATTGACATT
>JAYUJX010000605.1:0-3705 GCA_043764955.1 Polaromonas sp. | reverse complement strand
GCGGTGGCTACGAATATCAGCCAATTGGCCTGCAATAGCATCTACCTGCACCTTGTCAGGCTCATGACCGCACAAGCCTAGCATCACGGCAACATCGCTGGCGTGGCCCTTGCCCGTTGCTCCTAAAGAACCATGCAGCCAGCAGCGCACAGTGACGATTTTTTCCAGTTGTCCGATTTGCTGCAAATGCGACACGAACTGGCGCGCGGCCAACATGGGCCCCACGGTATGAGAGCTGCTGGGTCCGATGCCGATTTTGAACAAATCAAAAACTGAAATAGTCATAGCTCAATGTGCCAGTTCGATTTGCAAATCAGCAAGGAAAGCATCCACAGATGCTTCCGTCGTATCCCAGGCGGACATGAAACGACAACCACCCCCGGCAATGAACTGGTAAAACTTCCATCCACGCGCATGCATGGCATCGACTGTTTTTGCGGGCAGTTGTGCAAAAACACCATTGGCCTCGGGGGGATGGATGCAGCTCACACCAGACATCTGGCGCAAGCCCTGGTAAAGACGCTGCGCCATTGCATTGGCGTGGCGTGCATTGCGCAGCCACACTTCGTTTTCCAGCAGCCCAACCCAAGGCGCAGAAATAAAGCGCATCTTGGATGCCAATTGCCCAGCTTGCTTCACGCGCCACGCAAAGTCTTCTGAAAGTTGACGATCAAAGAACACGACAGCTTCGCCAATGGGTAAACCATTCTTTGTGCCACCAAAACACAGGACATCTACGCCAGCACGCCAAGTGATATCAGCCGGACTGCAACCCAAGTGGGCTACTGCGTTGGCAAAACGTGCGCCGTCCATATGTACTTTAAGTTGGTGTTTCTGAGCCATCTGAGAAATGGCATGCACCTCGTCGACACTGTAGACCGTGCCCATTTCGGTAGCCTGGGTGATTGAAACCACCTTGGGGCGCGGGTAATGAATATCTGTACGCTTAGTAACCAACGCTTGCACCGCATCTGGCGTGAGCTTACCCAAGCGTGCGGCATCAGATGTGTTTTCGGCAACCAGCAGTTTTGAGCCATTCGAGAAAAACTCCGGTCCACCGCATTCGTCCGTCTCGATATGTGCCACCGGAGAGCAGATCACCGAGTGATAACTCTGGCACAAAGACGCAAGCGCAAGTGAATTAGCAGCCGTCCCGTTGGAGACAAAATACACATCGCACTCGATGTCGAACAGCGCACGCAACATGTCGGTGGAGCGCTGCGTCCAGGGGTCATCACCGTAAGCGGGTTCATGACCGCTGGCATTGGCCTCCAAAAACCAGTGCAAAGCCTCGGGGCAAGTACCAGCATAGTTGTCACTGGCGAACTGTTGACGGTTTAATGTGTTCATAGGTAGGATGATGTTTCGCAATTAGGTGTCCAAATTAAAAACCATAAAATTTAAATTCTGCGCCTGATTTAACGACTTTACCGATTGCAATCTCGGGTATTTTTCCATCTATCAACTCTGCAATCGCTTTGCCCGACCCCGCCCCGTGTGTCCAGCCCAGCGTACCGTGACCTGCGTTAACCCACAGTTTGCCGACTTTGGTCTTACCAATGATGGGGATATTGGTCGGCGTGGCGGGGCGCAGGCCGGCCCAATAGTTGGGCGATCCGCCCTCGTCTGCGCTACGCGTGTCGCAGACGCCGGGCATCACGGTTTCTACCCGTTTGGCTAGCATACGGCAGCGTATTTGCGACAGATGTGAGTCAATCGTGCTGTCGTAAGCGCCGATTTCTATGGTTCCCGCGACGCGCAGTTGGTCGCCTAAACGGGTGATGGCGCATTTGGCTTGATCGTCAATGACTGAGACATTGGGCGCTAGCTCTGGCTTCAAAATTTTGAAGGTCGCGCTGTAGCCTTTGCCTGGGTAAATAGGAACATCGACGCCGACAGTGCGTAAAAGTGGTGCCGTGTATGAGCCACAAGCGACGACATAGGCGTCTGCAGTTAGGGTTTTAGCCTCAAATTCGTCATTTTCACGTCTATTTATACCCCTATTTTTACCTCTAGCCTTCGTATTTATTACCTGAACAGCTATAGATTTGATAGTATTTTCAACTTTCGTTAAAGCCACAACGTCATGTCCATACAAAAACTCAGCGCCCTTAGCAGCACAAATTTCCGCTAGCTTTTGCGTAAATACGCGAGCGTCGCCGCTTTCGTCGCTCTTGGTGTAGGTACCGCCTACGATGTGGGAGGCAAAAGATTTCAGAGCGGGCTCGATTTTCAAAATCTCATCTCGCCCCAGCACTTGCCGGTTAACGCCATACTTTTGCATCAGCAAAGCCGCATCACCCGCAGCATTTAAAGCGTATTGGTCGGTGAAATAGTGGGCGATGCCCTGCTCTAGCCGGTTGTAGTCGATGCCAGTTGCATTGACGATGTCTTTCAATGCGAGGTGGCTATACGCACCAAGGGCAACGATTTGCTGCACATTGCGCTCAAAAGCAGCGTCATTGCACTGCCCCAAAAACTGCATGCCCCAGCGCCATTGCTGCCAACCGCCACCAGACTTGGCAGTAGGGCCAAAAGTGGGCAGTTGCGGCCGAAACAGCAGCGGTGCTTCTTTGCTGAACATCCATTTCAAGGCTTTGAGCGGCGCATCTTTGTTAGCCCAAGGCTCGCAGTAGCTGACCGATATTTGCCCTGCATTGGCAAAACTGGTCTCCAGCGCGGCGTCTGGCTGGCGGTCAACCACGGTTACCTCATGCCCCAGATCCAGCAAATGCCAAGCGGTGCTGATGCCGATGATGCCTGCTCCTAAAACGATGACTTTCATACTTTTTCTTTATCCTCTTTTATGGCCTGTTACTTTTGCTAATCAAAGTATCCATCAAGTTGTCAATAATTAGAAGCGCCATTAAACTATCAGCAAAAATATCAAGATTACTAATACAAGACATCTAAACACGAAGAAAAGAGACTAAATATGAGCCTATTTCATGAGTACATTTGACCCCGACGCCCTGGAATGCCTAGCCGCCATCGTCGAAGAAGGCGGTTTTGAGCGTGCAGCGCAGCGTTTGTCCATCACCCAATCTGCCGTGTCGCAGCGTTTGCGAGCCTTGGAAGCACAAGTGGGCACGGTTTTGATCGTCCGCAGCCGCCCATTGAAAGCGACCCAGGCTGGCCAATTACTGCTGAAACATACCAAAATGATGCGGTTACTTCGGGCGGATTTGGAACGTGATTTGAAAGAACTCGCGCCCAGCTCGCTGGGTGGTTCACGCGAGGAAGAACGCATCTCTATCGCCATCAACGCCGACAGTATCGCCACTTGGGCATTGGGTGCGCTGAGCAAATTGGCAACCGAGGGCTTGCCACTAGAAATCATAACTGATGACCAAGACTTCACTCAAGAATGGCTGCGCAGCGGCCAGGTGCTGGGCTGCGTCACCACCTTGAAGCTGGCTTTACGCGGCTGCAAGGTCGTGCCGCTGGGCGCGATGAACTACATCGCCGTGGCTGAGCCTAGCTATGCCGCAAAATATTACCCTGACGGTATGACGGTTTATAACTTTCGAGCCACCCCTTTTGTTGCTTTCAACCGCAAAGACGATTCTCAAGCCGAGTTCATCGCCCAAGCTTTTGGTTTGAAAGGTGCCACATTAAACCGAGTTTTTGTGCCCAGCAGCGAAGCGCAAGTGCGCGCTGCATTAGCCGGCTGGGGCATCTGTGTGATACCCGAGCTTTTGGTAC
>JAYUJX010000604.1:0-3706 GCA_043764955.1 Polaromonas sp. | reverse complement strand
TGTTGGTCTTTGGATCGGTGATGCGGCGGTACGCAATACCTTTGAGCTTAGTGCCGTTGGTGATCGTGAGTTCGAGTTCGGTCTTGGACTTCAGGACTACCTTGGCGGACCATGAGCCTGCGGCGCTGGTAGTCACTCCCGAGGGGGTTACCCGCAGCACTGTCAGTAAGGCTTGATCGCTTATGCCAAGCGCAGCCAACACCTTGTAGACTTGGTTGTTGAGCTCGTCGTATTGGCTTTGGGCTTCTTGTATGGTGGACATATTATTTGATGTAGAGTTGTTTGGCTCCACCCACGGTCACGGTGTACAGGGTCCCAACTAACAAAGCAGCATCCGCCATGGCTGCGGCTGGACTGGCATAGTCAACTACGCCTGTCGCGCGGATGCTGCCGCCTACGTGTAGCCTTTGGGTAGGTACAGGAGCGTTGATACCTACATTACTATTAGCCGCAATAGTGAAAGCCTCAATAGTTCCAGTTGAAACAAACTTCCAGCTCGTGCCGTGGAACCGCAGGGGTCTCCAAGATGCGTTAGGTGTTAAAGTAGCAATCCATGCTTCGTTTGTAGTGGTGTCGTAACCAATACCTAGACCAGACGCGCTAGGCCCACCGCCAATAGTGAACGCCGCGTGGCTAGCCGTCCAAGCGGGTGGATTTGCGTTAGACGAGGTTAATGATACCTGCAGTTTAGCGGACGGAATATTTGTTGAGATGCCCACATTGCCTGCAGCGGTAATGGTCTGGCGGATCTGGTTGTTGGTACGAAAGCTCAAACCTATATTGTCTGTGGTTCCGACAAAATTTGTGGCTTGAACAGTGCCGACATTACCCGTAATCTGCCAAGAGGGTTGAGCTGGAGCTGAGACATACGCGGTTCCGTTGTATGTATACTGGGATCCATCAACGGATGAAACGTACAAAACCGTCGTTAATGCAGGCGTATTTGGTGTAAACACAACGCCCGGTGTGGTTGGCGTGGCCTGGTTAAAGTCCACCGTGGCATCGAAGACGGTTGCGACAAAAGGGATTGCCCGTGATCCATAGGTTAGCATGTTATGTTCCTTGGAGCGAGGGGCCTGTTGCCAAGCCCCTCTGTACTATTAGCTCGACAGATAGTCAACGATGATGGTGCCTGCTGATGCTGTAGTTGCAATTGATAGCGTAGAGCCTTCAGCAATGCCAGCTGCTGCAGGTGCTGTTACAGGCACGAAGCTGATAGAGTCTATTGCGCCGATAGAGCCAGCTACCGAGTCGGTAGTGCTTTCGTCGGCATAGTCTTGCGCCAAAGTACCGTTAGCGGGGATCAAGAACGTGCGAGTGGCTGCACCACCGGCTGCTACGATGCCTGCGGAGAATGTGACAGTGCCTCGGATAAGGTTGTTACTTACGTTGAACGCGACAAAACCTTGCTGTGGTTGTACTGGGTTGCTAACCTGAGCCACACCTGCACCAGCAACGATAGTAATGATATGGCTTTCAACTTCCTTGGCCAAGTCTGGAGCGACTGGCGCGATAGGGGCGTTAAAACTTCCGGAGGTAAGTGACATTTTGTAATTCCTTTATTTAAAATATATTGCGGTGATGCGTTGTTCGCCACCGCCTGCATTCATAGACAGCGTAGAGTTGTCTAAAAACTCTGTTTGATCTTGGGATATAACACCCCATGACCATGACTCACCAGCCGACAACGGCACGCCTGAGCCTGCGTCCCCCGACACAGTACCGGTACCGGTGATCTGTTTCACGGTGACGGTGCCTACGTGGGTTGCGCCAGTAGCGGCCATGATGTTTGCCATGGTCACAGTCCCGAGGTTGCGCTGTAACCAGATTAGGTTCTTGAGCGCCTCCGGTGTAACCGGGCAGCACTCTGAATTGAATTTACCCATTACGAACATGCTCCTTTAATTGGTGTTGACGCAGGTGTGTACACTGTGGTTTGGTCAAGTTCGTAGAAGACGCCGGTGCAAGAGTTGCGGAACACTTGCTTGCATACTGGATCAACAGCGCCTGCCAGGTCTGCAAAAGATATCTCTGGAGGCAGGGCGGCAGTTATGGTTGTTAAGCCTGTTGCCAAGTCATACGCCCAAAGTTGCCCGGCTGATACGCCGCGTAGGATGCCTACGTCATACGCCAGTGACCCGGCGGTGCTAGTCAGACCCGTCAGTAAACCTACAGAAGCCCAGCCTGCGTAGTTTGTCACTTTGGTGGACACGTAGATGTTAAGTCCAATCAAGGCATACAGGTCATCGCTTGGCGAGAAGTCAAAGTCAAACCCGTAAGCACCGGAGTTTAAAATCGCAGTCAGGCTTGGCACTGCGGTTTGAACGCCTGTGAGGGGGTTTACTTTTGCAACGTTAATTGTGGCAACGTTATCATCATTATCCGTTATTCCACCGATCCACCATTGTTGCTGGCTGTTCAAAGCTCCTAAGATTGCATTTTCAAAAGGGACAGTGCCCGGTTGCAGAACACTAGCCAAGGTGATTGCGTAGTTGGGTGAGTACGCTGTGTAGATGTTGCCGTTGTTGCGGTCGATAAAGACAGCGTTGTTGGTGGACTTGTCCAAGCCCAAGGCGTTAAAGTTTGCACCAGGGACTGTACCAGCATTCACGATCTGACCGGTGAACGGATTAACAAAGCCCAGGGTATCTTTGAACTCTGTTCCGTAAACCGCCATTAATGTAGCTGTTGGACTCAAGTTCTCGTGGTATTTTTCAAACACGCACGGTTTTTCATTACAGCAATCACACGCACCGCCATGACGGATAGACGCAAACAAAGCTGTCACGTCCAGCATAGGTGACGTATCTGGGTCAAAGTAATTGATAGTTACTGCACCCGCAGCGTTGGTGCTTGTGCGCTCAACCATGTTCCAAAATTCACCAGCGGTTGTGTTGCTGCAAATTGGTCGGTCAATCGATGTTTGAGCTTTGCACTCGCCGATCACCATTGCTGGATCAGCTGCTCCTAACGCCCCAGTAATAGGGTTTAGCCAAAGCGTCCAAACAGTTGAAGGAGAGCTAGTCGCACGGTCTTTGATGGCTGTGTAGCCTGTAACGTTTACGCCATTCAAACAACCCTTGAGCGGTACAAGCTCAATTTCTTCAGGGCTAGCGCACAACAAATTAGCGGGGCGCACGGCTTGAGTCGCTGCAGTCGTCAGGTTTGTGTAGCTGATCGTGGGCAAGCCAGCAATCAACTCGTTTTTGTCGATGACAAGAAGCCAATCGTCAACACTATCGTTGCACGTCTGCACCTCAATATCGTATCGTGGCTTTTGCAGCTCAGTCAATATGGCTGCAAGCTGTGGGTTCGGGCATAAGCTGGTGGGCTGTACAGCACCTGGTGCAGGCACTGTAAGGACTACGTTGGCGTTGGTTACTGGTAGTGGTGCGCCGGCGCAGTCAGCGCCAGTGACCGTGATAGGTGCTGGCAGTGTGTCGCTGCAGATCTTGACGTATGTAGCCGTTTCACAAGGGTTAAAGACCGAGTCGGGTAGCGCTGGGCCTGGCACCGCAGGCAAAGGGAGTCCGGTTGTTGGGCAGCAATTTCCGTTGGTTGGCATATCTATACTCCGAACTGTTGGTAGGCCGTGTCTAGCAGGGCCTGAAACTTAGTGATGTTGCGTGCTGGTACATCAAACACGAGCGGTTGGTGCCAAGACAATTGCTTGCGTCCGTTAATAAGTCCGCCTGTTGTAAAGGCA
>JAYUJX010000603.1:0-1020 GCA_043764955.1 Polaromonas sp. | reverse complement strand
TTTACAAAGACGACCCGACTTCCTGGAATGTGGAGTTGATCTGGTCGCTCAGCGCCGGCGGTGCGGACGAACCGACGACGGCGGCAAAACCTTCCAAGCCTTTGGCGACGGCCTGCCGCAAACCGATGCTTACGACTTGGTCTACCGCCATGGCTTGGCCGTCGCCCCCAACGGCCAAGACCTCGCCATGGCATCCACCACGGGCAGCCTGTGGGTGAGTGGTGATGCAGGGGAGGGTTGGAGCAATGTGTCGAGTAATCTGCCGCCGGTGGCAGTGGTGAAGTTTGTATGATTACATGACATATGAATGAACCACTCACCATATGAACAATGAAGCAGGCGATCTGACATATCGGATATTACCTACGCAACAGCAGTGGCGTGAGCAAGAATCAAATCACTTGTTGTTTACGCGGGGAAAATTATTTGTGCCGATCCTGTTAAGACTGATGGCAGCGGCAGCTCTTGTTTTTTACGCGCCAATAATATTAACGGCCACATGGATCGTACTTACTTTTAGTGTTAGTTTTTGGATGAGAAGTTTAAGCATTAAATACAATTCGTTGTTAAATGCTAAGCCAAAATCAATAGATGTGACGACATCCATGGGTCATATTGTGCAAATGTACAAAAGGGCGACGTTGAGCACGTGCATTATTTGGTGCGGTCTAAGTTTTTTATCACAAATATGGTTACCCACCAATATACGTGTAGCTTGTATTGTGATTCTGAACGCAGTGATGTTTATTGCGCTTTCGCAGACTTATGCTGATCGTGTGCTAATGCAACGAGTAATCGCAATTTTTTTATCTTTTCAATTAGTATTTGCTTTGCTGCGTCTTAATATGGTTGGTTTTGAAAGTGTGGCTTTTGTACAAATAAGTATTTATTGTATATATTTAATATTAATGGCTTTTTTATTATGGTCAGTAGGTAATAGATTTAATCAAATACATGTACAACGTTTAGATTCCGAATATTCAAAGCTGCAACTTATTGAAACCCTGAAGCAAAGCAAAA
>JAYUJX010000602.1:0-3714 GCA_043764955.1 Polaromonas sp. | reverse complement strand
GTTCAAACTCCTCGATCACCACCTGCATGTAGCTGGGCGTACACATGATGATGCTGGGCTGGAAATCGGTGATCAGCTGCACCTGCTTCTCGGTCTGCCCGCCCGACATCGGGATGACGGTGCAACCCGCCCGCTCCACCCCGTAATGCGCGCCCAGGCCGCCGGTGAACAAACCGTAGCCATAGGCCACATGTACCAGATCGCCCGCGCGCGCACCGGCGGCACGGATAGACCGCGCCACGAGGTTCGCCCAGGTGTCAATATCCTTCAAGGTGTAGCCAACGACGGTGGGTTTGCCGGTCGTGCCCGACGAGGCGTGGATGCGCGCCACCTGCTCGCGCGGCACGGCAAACATGCCAAAGGGGTAGTTGGCGCGCAGGTCGTGTTTGGTGGTGAAGGGAAATTTGGCGATGTCGGCCAGTGTTTTCAGGTCGCTCGGGTGTACACCAGCAGCGTCAAAGGCTTGTTTGTAATGCGGCACCTTGTCGTAGGCGTGTTGCAGCGTTTGCTGCAAGCGCACCAGTTGCAGCGCTTGCAGCTCGTCACGGCTGGCGCGTTCTATCGGCTCTAAATCGTTGGGGGCGGGGAATTTGACAGGCATATCGGTTTCCTGATGATGTTTTCAAACGATGCTTTACAAAGCGACCATCTTTTTGTCTTTGAGCCTATAAGAGCGCCCACGCATCATGGCAATGCGCTTGCCGTCTTGGTTGCTGATGTCAATGTCGTACAAACCGGTGCGTCCTGCCAGGCTGACTTCTTTGGCAACCGCAGTGAGCACATCGCCGCCCTGAACTGCTGCGATGAATTCGATGCCCAGCGACGAGGCCACCGTCACATCGTTGTACGAATTGCAGGCGCAGGCAAAGGCCGTGTCCGCCAAAATCGTGATGTAGCCGCCATGGCAGATGGCAAAGCCGTTCAGCATGCGCTCTTGCACAGTCATGGTCATGGAGGCTGAGCCTGCGTTGACGGACAGCAGGCGGATGTCTAAATCTTGCGCCACGCGGTCTTTGGCCAGCATGGCTTGGCTGACCGTATCGGCAAGTTGTTGAGGTGAAAGCGGCGGTGAAGAGATCATTTGGATTGAGTAAACATTACCGACCGGTCGGTAATGTTTACTATAACCCGTGAATTATCCTAAGTCAATAGGTTTGACCCTTGGCTTTTAGTCCAATAAAGCCAACGATTCCAGCATCACCCGCTGGCTAAACGCCATGCTGATGTGGCCTTGGGCGGTGACCAGCTGGTTGTCCGCGCCCGGCAGCATGGCGGTGGAGGTGGGCACCACGATGTTGTCGCAATTGCTGTACCAGCAGGTGAATTTGGCATAGCGCGAGGGGGATTCGTCTTTGGCGAGTTGCTGCGTCCAAGCACCCAAACGTTGCATTTGCTGGGTGTTGGTCAAGGGCAGCAGCGCTTTTTCAGTCGACAAAGCCGTCCCAAAATGCGGCGTGCCAATGGTGATGACACGTTGGATGCGTGCCTCGTTGGCGGGATTTGAGCGCAACCAAGCCCGCGCCGCCAAGCCGCCCATGCTGTGGCAAATCAGTGTCGGTGGCTGGCCGGTGGCAAGCGTTATCTTCGCCACGGCGGTATCAACTATCACGGAATAGCTATCAATCGAGCCAAAAACCGGCTCCAAACTGACCGAGGCGAACGCCCGATTTTGCGTTTGAAGCTGCGCCAGCCACGGCGACCAAAAAGCGCGGTTGCACAAAAACCCGTGGATAAAGACCACGCCGGGCTTAGCCGAAGCGGGTAAAAAGTCAGGAACGGCCTGTGTACGAAACGGTTGCCGCCACAAAAACACCACAGGTGCAGTGCAAACTTCGCGCAAAAAGGCTTGAAGCAAGGCACCCAGCGTCGTCCTGGGTTCTGCATCGTTGCGGTTAAGATGGTAAGTTGCTACAAATAATATAGCCATATAGGCAATATATACGCCGGCTAAAGCCATAAAACCTATGTAAATACGCGAATAATCAGGTGCAACATGCCAAATCCAAGCACCCAAGCCGGCAAGGAGTAAAAACACCACGGTTTGTTGAATTCTTGCAATCATGCGGGTATTTTGCCTGATGCCTACAATGGGGGTATGACATTTAACACCGCCTCATTAAACGCTTCCACATCATCCAGACTCAGCGCCGAGCAAACTTTACTGCAAACCAAGCGCCCTGCACCCCAAGTTGAACCGACTGAACAACGCATCGCCATTGCCAAAAAGCTCCTGTTAACGCCGTTTGGGTTGACCGAGTCGCACTTGGCAAAAGCCTTGAACGAAATCAAAGCGCACAAGGTGGACGACGCGGATTTGTACTTCCAATACACCCGCTCCGAGGGCTGGAGCCTGGAAGAAGGCATCGTCAAAACCGGCAGCTTCAGCATCGACCAGGGTGTCGGTGTCCGTGCCGTGAGTGGTGAAAAGACGGCGTTTGCGTACTCTGACGACATTTCCATGGCGTCATTGCTGGATGCAGCCCGCACGGTGCGGTCTATCACAGCTGAAGCCGGCAATAAATCTGCCAAGGTCGCTACCAAAAAAGTAGCATTGAGCCGCTCCCTGTACGCCGGTGTGGACCCGATCTCGACGCTAGACAGCACCGCCAAAGTGCAGTTGCTGGAAAAAGTGGAGAAATTAGCCCGCGCCAAAGACCCACGCATCAAGCAGGTGATGGCTGGGCTGGCCAGTGAATACGATGTCGTTTTAGTGGCGCGCGCCAACGGCGTGTTGGCAGCCGATGTGCGCCCCTTGGTACGCCTGAGCGTGACCGTGATTGCAGAACAAACCGTCAAAGGCCAAGTTCGCCGCGAAACCGGCTCCGGCGGCGGCGGTGGGCGTTTGGGCATGGCGTATTTCGACGATGCCTTGATTGAAGACTACGTTAACAGCGCCGTCAACGCCGCCTTGACCAATCTGGAATCCCGCCCCGCACCTGCGGGCGAAATGACCGTTGTTTTAGGCGCGGGCTGGCCCGGCATTTTGCTACACGAGGCGATCGGCCACGGGCTGGAAGGCGATTTCAACCGCAAGGGCTCCAGCGCCTTCAGCGGCAAAATTGGCAAACGCGTCGCCGCCAAAGGCGTCACCGTGTTGGACGACGGCACCCTGCCGGATCGCCGCGGCTCGCTCAATGTGGACGACGAAGGCAACGCCACGCAGCGCAATGTGCTGATCGAAGACGGTATTTTGAAGGGCTACATCCAGGATTCGATGAATGCGCGCCTGATGGGCGTCAAACCTACCGGCAACGGCCGCCGCGAAAGCTACGCCCATGTGCCCATGCCGCGCATGACCAACACCTACATGCTGGGCGGCGACAAAGAGCCTGCCGAGATCATCGCCAGCATCAAAAAAGGCCTCTACGCCAGCAACTTTGGCGGGGGTCAGGTCGATATCACCTCGGGCAAGTTCGTTTTTTCAGCCTCCGAGGCTTTCTGGGTCGAAAACGGCAAAATCCTCTACCCCGTCAAAGGCGCGACCCTGGTCGGCAGCGGCCCGGAGTGCCTGAAGCACGTCAGCATGATTGGCAATGACGTCAAACTGGACAGCGGCGTCGGCACTTGTGGCAAAGAAGGCCAGAGTGTGCCGGTCGGGGTGGGTCAGCCCACCTTGCGGATTGATGGCTTGACGGTGGGTGGTACGGCTTAAACGGTTTTGAAAATGCCCCTTCATTTGAAGAGGGTTTGATTAAATGGAATCAGTTTGTATTT
>JAYUJX010000601.1:0-1023 GCA_043764955.1 Polaromonas sp. | reverse complement strand
CGCGGTATTGCCACGGTGTTGAAGGACGTGACGCAGGCACAGGCCGACAACGGCAAAGCCTACAGCGCCAAGATCACCCAGCCCCGCGTTGACAAAGGGAAAATGTCGCCACACGACCAAGCCGCGTTGCTGAGCCGCATCACAGCAACAGCTAGTTATGACGACCTCAAAGATTGCGACCTCATCATCGAAGCCGTGTTTGAGCAGCGCCAGCTCAAGGCCATGGTGACAAAAGAAGCCGAACCCATGCTCGCTGCGGGTGGTTTTTTTGCCTCCAACACGTCGACGCTGCCGATTTCTGGGCTAGCGACCGCGAGCAGCAAACCCGAAAAATACGTCGGTATCCACTTTTTCAGCCCTGTGGACAAGATGAAGCTGGTCGAGATCATTCGCGGCAAGCAGACCGACGATGAAACCGTCGCCCGTGCGTTTGACTACGTGCAGGCGCTGGGCAAAATCCCGATTGTGGTGAACGACTCGCGCGGCTTTTACACCAGCCGGACCTTTGGCACCTTTGTGCGCGAAGGCGCAGCCATGCTGGGCGAAGGCATTCCGGCGGCGGTGATTGAAAACGCCGGCATCCAGTGCGGCATGCCCGTCGGGCCACTAGCGGTGATTGACGAAACCTCGCTCAGCCTGAGCGTGCATGTGCTCGACCAAACCCGAGCCGACTTCATCGCAGAAGGCAAAACATTTGTTTCCGCGCCTGGTGATCTGCTGATAGAACGTATGGTCAAAGAGTTAAAGCGCTTTGGTCGTGCTGGCGGTGGCGGCTTTTATGACTACCCCAAAGGCGAGAAAAAGACGCTGTGGCCGCAGTTGCAGCCTCTGTTTGAACAACCCGCTGTAGCGTGGAACATCACCGACATCAAAGACCGTCTGCTCTACCGCCAGGCCGTCGAGACCGCTCGCTGCCTGAGTGAGGGCGTGCTCACCACCGTGCACGACGCCAACATCGGCTCCATCTTCGGCATCGGCTTCCCCGCCTACACAGGGGGCGCGATGCAGTTCATCTACGGCATG
>JAYUJX010000600.1:0-1023 GCA_043764955.1 Polaromonas sp. | reverse complement strand
GATATTGACCCAAGCAATCGGTGTGAACGATGTTGTTTGAGCGGTTGCATTCAGCGCTGCAAATGTGGATACAGCAGCGCCGAAGCTGACACCGATTGCTCCAGCACTCGTACCGATGACAAAGCTGCCACGCGAAATTTTGGAGGAAGCCACGGCCGCCATGATTTGACCAGACTGGCAGTACCCGCACTGCGGTGCTTGCTCGGCAATCCATGCATCCTGCAGGGCTTTGCCTTCTTTGGAAGCATTGATGGCTTCAATCGTCGTCACTTGCGCTCCTGAGACTGCTGAAACTGGCAGCACGCAAGATCGTGTTGGCGTGCCGTTCAAATGCACGGTGCACGCGCCGCATTGGGCAATGCCACAACCAAACTTGGTACCGGTCAAATTGAAATCTTCGCGCAGCACCCACAGAAGAGGTTTGTCAGTTGACGCATTGGTGTTGACGGCCTTGCCGTTTAGTGTGAAACCTATCATCTTGGTGTCTACATTAAGCTTTGCAGCAAATATTGCATGATGCTTTGAATAACTTGCAACAGTATCTTTGTAAGCACACCAACTGTCGAGAGATTAAATCAATTCCAGACCCAAAAATACGAGATTACTAGGGTTAACGATAGTCCCACCACGGCAGCACCTTACGCATAGACAGCACCTCTCCGCTTTGTTGGCTTTTGTATCCAGGAATGGTGGCAATCTCGTTTTGCCACTGCGTTGTGTGTAACAAAGCTTGCAGCGCAACGATGCCGGGTTGCTCTAGAGCAGATTTCAGGCAGACCAGATGGTAGTTTTCTTTGACCAATGGCACAAACCCCAAACCCGCTTGCACGGCGGCAGCTTCAATGCCCAAGCCCGCATCAGCTTGGCCCGACAGCACGGCATGGGCAACGGCTGCGTGGGATGGTTCGGTATGTTCGTAACCATTGATATCTGCTGTGTTTAGTTTTGCAGCTGCAAGCAACTCGTCCAAAACCACACGAGTGCCTGTGCCCAGCGCTCGGTTGGCGAAGCGGACGGGTTTGC
>JAYUJX010000599.1:0-3717 GCA_043764955.1 Polaromonas sp. | reverse complement strand
ACGGGCACTGACGTGCGTGAACACCAAATCGCTCCAGCCATAGGCGGCGATCAAGCGGTAGCAAGCGGCGAGGTCAACGCGTAGTTGCCATTCTTCGGCGCTGACTTTGTCTTTGAGGGAGGGGATGTTCAAAGCGTTCATATAGATATCCAGTTAGAATTTTAACAATTGTATGAGTGTCGCCCAAACCTCAAAAGTGCGCTGTCACCTCAAGCGCATACTGTTTTTGCAAACGACTGACCATTTGCCTAGCTAACTTGAAACCCTACCCGAGCTTGAGCCCATCATGCATCTATCCGTCCTCGACTTCTGGTTCAAAGAAATCACTCCCGCTCAAATGTGGAAGGTCGACCCCGCCCTCGACCGCCTGATTACCGACCGTTTTGGCGACATCCATGAGCATGCAACCCGCGCTGAATTATTCGCCTGGCGTGCCACATCGCATGGCCGACTGGCCGAAATCATCGTGCTGGATCAATTCTCCCGCAACATCCACCGTGGCACGCGCCGTGCGTTTGAAGCCGATAACTTGGCTTTGGCGCTGGCGCAAGAGGCAGTCTTTAACAAAGCAGACAGCGAATTGACGCCATCGGAACGCACTTTTCTGTACATGCCTTATATGCACAGCGAATCAAAGCGGATTCACACCGTTGCCGAACAGCTTTTCAGAGACAACGCCCCCAAAGGTAACTACGACTTTGAACTCAAACACAAAGCCATCATCGACCGCTTTGGCCGCTACCCGCATCGCAACGTGATATTGGGGCGGGCGTCTACGCCAGAAGAGCTAGCATTCTTGACTGAACCAGGTTCTATTTTTTGATTTTTAGCATAAAAATATGCCTCTAGCCGGCGTATTTATTGGCTGAGAAGCTATCAAAATAATAGTGATTTTAGATGCTTTTCACTAAGTTTCGATCAGCGCTTTTCGGGTGGGAAACCCGCAATAGCTGCCACCAACTTTGCGTAAGCCTCTAAGTCCACAGGTCTGTGCTTCAGCGTTTTGCTGGCGGGGTCGTTGCCTAAAAAGTTGCCGTTTTTCCAGTCCTTGGAAGGCCGAACCGGCCGCTGCACAAACCCACCGCCGCAGTTCGGGCAGGTATTGCTCTTCAAAACAGTCTCAACGCAGGTCGAGCAAAACGTGCATTCGAAGCTGCAGATGCGGGCATCGAGCGATTCAGGTGGCAACGCTGTATTGCAGTGTTCGCAGGTGGGGCGGAGTTCTAGCATGGTTGTTCCTAGTTTTGAATATTTTGCACAATTATTAGCTTCAATGTTATACTTAAATATAACAAAACGGAGTTTCAAATGTACGCAACCTCATTACGCAAAGTTGGCGGTTCCGCCATGATTGCTATTCCACCCTCCATTATCAACATGCTGAACCTGCACATTGGCGAAAACGTGAGCCTTGAGCTGAACAGCAGCAATGCTATCGTCATCAAGCCTTTGCAGCGCAAACGCCCCACCTTGAACGACTTGTTAGCCCAATGCGACGCCAAAGCACCCATGCCAGCGCTAGATGCGCAATGGGATGCGCTGCGCCCAGTGGGTAACGAGCTTCTATGAAACGCGGCGATATCTACATGGTCTCGCTAGACCCCATCGCAGGCCACGAGCAAGGCGGCCACCGCCCCGTGATGATCGTCTCCGCCACGGCGTTCAACAAATTAACACAAACCCCCGTGGTTGCACCCATCACCAACGGCGGCAACTTTGCGCGAATTCGCGGATTTGCAGTTGAACTGGTAGGCACCAAAACCCAAGGCGTCGTGCGCTGCGACCAAGTGCGAACGCTGGATATTTTGGCTAGAAAAGCCCGCAAGGTTGAAAGCGCACCGGCTTCGGTGATTGAGGCGGTTGTGGATGCGGTTTCGCCTATATTTGAGTGAATTTATTGATAAATACCGCAGTAGCCATAGTTTTTATTGCCTAAACAGCTATATAAATCATAGTGATTTATTCAATTTTTCAGCTGTAATTATTCTGTTCGTATAGGAATTAATTGTCAGCCTTACATTTCTTTCATCATTTGAAATGTAAATATTTTTACCTATTTTTTGAAACGCTGATTCATCTGTATCACGAACGATTTTTGAAATAGCTTCCTCAATCTTATGCTCTGAGAGTTCCCAATCAAGCTTCTTATTGATTCTTCCGTAAACAAGCTTTGTGTAGCATATCTTGTCTAAGATGATTTTTTTGTAATTTTGCATGATTTCAATTGCTTTATTTTTGCTTTAATTTTAGTAGCATTTCAGGCAATAAACACGCCGGCTGCAGCCAAAAAACACCCTTCAAGGCGACCGATGCAGCCTAGGCGCTGACAGCAGCTGCAGATTCTCGTTCACCGCCGCTTCCACATTTTTGTATTTCACCATCAGTCCGCCCACGATCATGGCGGCTTTGAGTTGGTTTAGGTCTTTGACTGTGGGCGCTACTTTAATTTGCGCGATTGCCGCATCGGTGTTGCCGCTTTTGATGACTGCGAGCACTTTGGTGGCCCATTCGCCGGTTTTTGCCATGATTTAGTCCTTATTTACGCAGGGCTTGCAGTTTGGAGAAGGCGGATGCCATCGCGTTAGGGGCTTGGGCTGCGGGTTGATTGTTGTTGCCGCGCTGTTGTTGCCCTCTTCCCGCACCTTCAAAGCGATTCTGTCCACCATTGTGACCTTGTCCGTCGCGTTGCGCCGGTTTTTCACCCAGTTTCATGGTCAAGCCGATGCGTTTACGGGCGACGTCTACCTCTACGACCTGCACTTTGACAATATCGCCGGTTTTGACGACTTCTCTCGCATCGGTGGTGAATTTGTGGCTGAGCTGGCTGACGTGGACGAGGCCGTCCTGGTGCACGCCTAGGTCGATGAACGCGCCAAAGGCGGCGACGTTGCTGACGGTGCCTTCCAAAATCATGCCTTCGCGCAGGTCTTTGATGTCTTCCACGCCGTCGTTGAAGCGCGCCACTTTGAAGTCGGGGCGCGGGTCGCGACCCGGTTTTTCTAGCTCGCTTAAGATGTCTTTGACCGTGATGACGCCGAACTTTTCATTGGTGGACGAGTTAATAAAGAGCTCAGCACGCAGTGTTTTGAGCAAGTCAGCACGCCCCATCAACTCAGTGATAGGTTTGCCAGTTGTGGTGATAATTTGCTCCACCACGGGGTAGGTTTCGGGGTGGACGCCGGTCATGTCCAGCGGGTTGTCGCCACCACGAATGCGCAAAAAGCCGGCGGATTGCTCAAAGGCTTTGGGGCCGAGGCCGGTGACTTCGCTGAGTTGACGGCGGTTTTTGAACGCGCCGTTTGCCTCGCGCCAGCGCACAACCGATTTGGCAACGCTGGCTGACAGGCCAGAGACGCGGCTCAAGAGCGGGACGCTGGCGGTGTTCAAATCAACGCCGACCGAGTTCACGCAATCTTCCACCACCGAGCCCAGGCTGCGCGCCAGATCGGACTGGTTCAAATCATGCTGGTACTGCCCCACGCCGATGGCTTTGGGGTCGATTTTGACCAGCTCGGCGAGGGGGTCTTGCAAGCGCCGCGCAATGCTGGCCGCACCGCGCAGGCTGACGTCGACATCGGGCATTTCTAAACTGGCGAACTCGCTGGCGCTGTAGACGGATGCGCCGGCTTCTGAAACTACTACTTTTTCTATGCCCCCTACCGTTCGGGCTAAACTCCCCGCCGTTCGGGCTGAGCTCCCCGCCGTTCGGGCTGAGCT
>JAYUJX010000598.1:0-3722 GCA_043764955.1 Polaromonas sp. | reverse complement strand
AGGTGCTGGCCATCATCAACGCTTCGCCTTTTCACGTGGGCAAGGGCGGCGAGCGGGTACAACGCATGGCAGATCGGGTCAAAGCCACAGGTTTGCCGTTGATTTATGCGCACTTGGTGGGCGGGCAGGACGAGGTGGTATTTGATGGCGGCTCGTTTGCGCTCAATGCCAAGGCGGAATTGGTGGCGAGGGCGGAGAGTTTCAAGGAAAAGCTGCTTTACATTGGTGTAGCTGTTGCTGTAGATACTGGTAAAAATAGTATTATAAATGATACTAAATTGGCTGTATCCGGCGTATCTATTGCTTCTGCAGCTATAAATTTAATAGCAAATGAAGTCGATGGCAAAAAAGATGCCATTGCCCCGCAGCGTAGCGCTGAGGCTGATTTGTGGGATGCCTTGGTGTTGGGCATTCGCGATTATTTGGGTAAAAACGGCTTTCCGGGCGCGATTTTGGGGTTATCGGGCGGGATCGACTCAGCGTTGGTGTTGGCATTGGCGGTGGATGCTTTGGGCAAAGACAAGGTCAGAGCCGTGATGATGCCGTCGCCCTACACCGCAGACATCAGCTGGATAGACGCCCGTGAGATGGCGCACCGCATGGGCGTGCGGTACGACGAAATCTCTATCGTTCCCGAGTTCGAGGCGTTCAAAAAGAGCTTGGCCAGCGAGTTTGAGGGCTTGAAAGAAGACACGACCGAAGAAAACATCCAAGCGCGGATTCGCGGCACGCTGTTGATGGCGCTGTCCAACAAATCTGGCCACATGGTGCTGACCACGGGGAACAAGTCTGAAATGGCGACAGGCTACTGCACGCTTTACGGCGATATGGCGGGCGGTTTTGCAGCGATCAAAGACATCGCGAAAACGACTGTTTTCAAGCTTTGCCTGTGGCGCAACCAGAACGACCCGAACGGCACAGGTAGCAACCCGATACCCGAACGCATCATCACCCGACCGCCCAGCGCTGAGCTGCGCGCCGACCAAAAAGACCAAGACAGCCTGCCGCCCTACGAGGTGCTGGACGCGATTTTGGAGCGTTACATGGAAAACGACCAGAGCATCGCCGAGATTTTGGCGGCTGGATTTGCACCCGCAGATGTGCAGCGCGTCACCCATCTGATCAAAATCAACGAACACAAACGCCGCCAAGCGCCAATAGGCATTCGCGTCACGCACCGCAGTTTTGGTAAGGATTGGCGGTATCCGATCACGAGCAAATTTCGCGCCTAAATTCCGTCATTCCCGCGAAGGCGGGAATCTAGGGTCGCACGTGTGGATTCCCGCCTTCGCGGGGATGACAGAGGTTGAACGGAAAAATATTCTCATGTTTAAGTGTTAATATATTTCTAAACTCGTGTTTACTAATTAAAGAAAGAGACAGATTCCATGAAACTCATCACCGCCATTCTCAAACCGTTCAAACTCGAAGAAGTCCGCGAAGCTTTGGCTGAATGCGGTGTGACGGGTTTAACTGTGACCGAAGTCAAAGGTTTTGGCCGTCAAAAAGGCCATACCGAGCTGTACCGTGGCGCTGAGTATGTGGTGGACTTTTTGCCTAAAGTCAAAGTCGAAGTGGTGGTTAGGTCTGCCGATTTAGACTTGTGTGTTGACGCCATCGTCAAAGCCGCGCGTACGGGCAAAATTGGCGACGGTAAGATTTTCGTTACCAGTGTGGAGCGTGTGGTGCGCATTCGTACTGGCGAGCAGGACGAAATTGCGGTTTAAGTTTGTCGTGCTAAATTTTAAAATTCAAAGACAAAAACGCTGCAGTAATGCAGCTCCCCACACGCCACCGCACAGCAGCAGGCTAAGTAATACAGCCGCGCTACCCATGTCTTTAGCGCGTTTTGACAGGGCATGCCATTCAGGGCCAATGCGGTCGATGGCGGTTTCAATGCCGGTGTTGAGCAGTTCCACAATCATCACAATCAACACTGTTCCCGCTAAAAGGGCAGTTTCAACCCAGTTGCGGCCTAGCCAAAAAGCGGCTGGTACTAAGAAAATGGCAGCGATGGCTTCTTGTCGAAAGGCAGTTTCACCCCAGCCGGCTTTTAAGCCTTGGATGGAATAGCCACCAGCGTGGATAATTCGGTTCAAGCCGGTGCGGGCTTTTTGTGGGTTAACTTCAGAGCTGTCGTTTGCGTTGATGGTGTCGTTCGGGTTTTGCATGCCGCGATTATCAACTATCGGCTAAGCGGTTTTGAATCAATTAAACGTGTACCTGCCCAAACATCGTGCCAAAACTGCTGCTGTGGTTGAAAACGGCTCAATAAGGCGTAGACCAAAACCCAGCCGATAACGAGCAAACTAATTTCGCCTCCGCTGAGTGAAAACGGTGCAATGATAGCGAGGGGAGGCAAAAGCCAGATCCAGCTGAGAACGTATCGAGCCAAAGCGCGCATTTGGGTGATGGGTTGGCCGGCCGAGGAGACAACACGGATATTCCACGTTTTCATCGCCAAAGTTTGCCCTTTGGCCCAAAACCAAGCGAAGTAAATGCCGAAAATGAGGCAGAGAAAGGCTTGAAGGGCGTGGCGGTTATTCAAGGCATGGCGCGTTTGGCTGAGTGTGCCAAACAGGTAGCCGGCAATGAAAACAACCCCAAACATGAGCAGACCTTCGTAAAGCCAGCAGGCCATGCGTCGTTTCAAACTAGGCGTGCTCAAGGTCAATATTGAGGTCGCCACCGATTCAGCAAATGACGCGTTCATCGAACCGTGGCTTTGTCAGTATTGGGCTTGCTCGCGACCAATTTGTCTTTGGCGACGGGTTTTGCAGCTGTCGCCGCTCCCGTAGGCTTAGGCGCCACATTGATATTGGCCAATGCTTGCTTGGTTTCAGGGGGCAGAGCCTTGTAGGTTTCCCACTTGGCTTGCTTGTCGCTAGCTGTCAATGTTTTGTTTTGTGCAAAGTTGATGCGGGCTTGCTCGCGTTGTTTAGCGCTCAGACTGGCCCATTCCGTCACGCGGCTATGCAAGGTTTCTTTGTCTTTAGGGCTGAATTGCGCAAAATTGGCTGAAACAGCCAGCCATTTACGTTTGTGGCCTTCTGTCAGGCTTGCCCATTTGGCAGCCAAAGGTTGCAGTGCAGTTTGCTGCTCAGGGGTCAATTTATCCCATGTATCCGCCGGTACTTTTACTATTTTTGCTGCAGCTGATACAGGCTTTGCAGCTTGCGTTGCAATGGCTGACGGTGTCGTCGTGTTTTGCGCCGGCACTAGGCTCGCAAAGGCTATAACCGCTGCAACAAGCGCGCTTGATAGTCCTAATTTAAAGAGTCTTGTATTTACCTGCATACCGAAAATCAACAATTTTGCTTCGTAACTTATTGCGCAGCGTTTTCACCGGGGTGCGTGGCGTTGTAGTCTGCGTGCAATTTCAAAAATTGTGCGAAACCAGCATCAGCATAGGCTGCAGGTGGTAGGTCGTCAACCAACAAGGCAGAATCAACTTCGGCCAATTCATTGGCGCGTAAGTCGTTTTGAATGACGGAAATAGCGATCAAGCCAACAACCAGTGCGATCAATGGCAAAAACGAAGCCAATTGGTTCCAAAGATTGAGACCTTCATCATCAAAACTCATGCTGGCAGAACCACCAGACCCGTAAACAGCCGTAGCTGTTTTTGTAGAAGAGACGAGTTGGGTGCGTTTACGCTGAGTCACGGCTTGTTGGCGCGCAACGCGCAAGCGCTCAGAAATATCGTGTGGCAAGTCAGTGCT
>JAYUJX010000597.1:0-1025 GCA_043764955.1 Polaromonas sp. | reverse complement strand
ATTCAAACCAATGCTGACAAGCCGCTGTGCTTGGAACAATCCATCAACCTACCCCAATGGCTCAAAGAGCTGCCAATGGCGGAAGCAACGCGTTTGGGCGTAACCAACCAAGTAGGCGGTCGTTTGGTGACAACTGCCTTGTTTAAAGCTTTTTACATGTACTGCCAGCAAATCGGCGTGGAGTGGATGGTGATTGCCGGCCGCGCGCCGGTAGACCGCATGTACCAGCGCATGCTGTTTGAGGATGTTGTGCCTGGTCAAGGCTTCGTTCCACTGGCACATGCCAACAATTTGCCGCACCGCGTGATGTCCTTCAATGTGAAAACCGCTTTTGAGCGTTGGTCTGCCGTCAATCACCCACTCCTTAACTTTGCAGCGCTGACGCATCACCCTGATATCAGCCTAGATATACCGTGCAAACCTTTGCCCATGCCTATCGAGATGCCTTTGATGGCGGCTGCAACGTCCACCTTGGTCATCGCACCTGCGATTTTGCCGATTCAAACGGTGCAAACGGTTCAAGGCGCAGAGCTGCGTTTGTCTACCGCCAGCCCTGCAAACCCAGCTGCAGCGAATCATTATGCGATGTAAATCATTGCGAATTTGCTATGCTTTTTATAGCTATTTAGGCAATAAATACGCTAGCTAACTACCAATTTTTTCATGTAAATTAGATGATATTCAGTAACTACCAAACATACGCCGCAATGTCCGAGATGCTGGGCTTTAGTGTTAACTTTAAGTGTCGCTACTTGCTAGCGCGACACACGCCACTAACCACACTACCGCACCAAACGGACAAGGAAGTAGTAGCTGCCGAAGTCGCCACGGTAGTCGTAGTAGGCGACGCCATCGTAGAAACCGACGCCCCAGGCGTAGTAGGCGTCGCCCGCGTAGGGCGAAGCACTCCAGTACCGTCCACCCTTCGGGGCGTTGGGAAACCAGTCGGTATCAATCATGGGGGCTGTTGGATTGATTTTGACAATGCCTAGCAACTCGTCTTTGCTTGGCAAGCGCCATGCGCC
>JAYUJX010000596.1:0-3732 GCA_043764955.1 Polaromonas sp. | reverse complement strand
TCGCAAACGCCAAACGGTGGCCGTCTGTGGCGACGATGCTGAGCTGCGTGCCTTCGGCGACGAACAAAATACCGTTGAGGTAGTAGCGAATGTCGTGCACCGCCATGGCGAAAGCGACTTGGCCTAGCAAGTCTTTCAACACCTTTTGCGGCACGCTGAACGCAGGGCCGAGGTTCGCAGATTCTTGCACTAGGGGGAAGTCTTCAGCAGGTAGCGTTTGCAGGGTGAACTTGCTCTTGCCGCCTTTCAAAATCAGCTTAGACGCGCTGGATTCTAAAGAGACGGATTGATCGCCCGGCATGGTGCGCAAGATGTCGATGACTTTGCGTGCGCCCACGGTGGTGGTGAAGTCGCCGGCGTCGCCGTCAAACTCAGCACTGGTGCGGATTTGGATTTCCAAATCGCTGGTGGTCAACTCAAGGCGGTTGCCCGTTTTGCGGATCAACACGTTGGCCAAAATCGGCAGCGTGTGACGCCGCTCAACGATGCCCGCGACGGATTGCAATGCAGCTAAAACTGCGCTTTGTGTTGCCTTGAGAACGATCATTGTTGCCTCTTAATAAATGTGCTTCTTCGTTAGCTTCTACATTAACCTGCTATTTTAACCTTTTGCTACCCTAAAACCCTAGCCTAAAGCTTAGCCTTTGACCTACCCTTTTAAGGTCTGTTCCAGCACGTGCAATTGCTGGTTTAATTCGCTCAAAAGTTGCCTTTCAGCCGTCATTTTGCGCACCGCATGCAGCACCGTGGTGTGGTCGCGACCGCCGAACAATTCACCGATTTCGGGCAGGCTTTTCTGCGTCAATTCTTTGGCCAAATACATCGCAATTTGGCGTGGCCGCGCAATGCTGGCGGGACGCTTTTTGGAGTACATGTCGGCGATTTTGATTTTGTAATAGTCGGCGACGGTTTTTTGAATGTTTTCGACCGAAATCTGGCGGTTTTGGATGGACAGTAAATCACGCAGGGCTTCACGCGCCAAAGCAATCGAGATTTCTTTTTGGTTGAAGCGTGAGTAAGCCAAGATTTTGCGCAGCGCACCTTCCAGCTCGCGCACGTTGGAGCGCACGTTTTTGGCGACGAAAAAGGCCACTTCTTCGGGCATCTCGGTGCCTTCGGCCTTGGCTTTGTTGATCAAAATCGCGACCCGCATTTCCAGCTCAGGTGGTTCGATGGCGACGGTCAAGCCCGAGTCGAAGCGCGACACCAAACGCTCGTGGATGTCTGCCAAGCCTTTGGGGTAGGTGTCGCTGGTCATGACCAAATGCGATTTACGCGCTAATAGGGCTTCAAACGCGTTGAAAAACTCTTCCTGCGTGCGCTCTTTGTTGGCGAAGAACTGCACATCGTCGATCAACAACAAATCTAAGGAGTGGTATCGCTCTTTGAACTCATCGAAGGTTTTGCGCTGGTAGGCTTTAACCACGTCGGTGACGAATTGCTCGGCGTGGATGTATAGCACTTTGGCGTTCGGGCGGTCTTGCAACAGGCGGTTGCCGATGGCGTGCATCAAATGGGTTTTACCGAGGCCGACCCCACCGTAAATAAAGAGCGGGTTGTACAGCTGACCGGGCGTGCCAGAGACATGCAGAGCGGCGGCGCGCGCCATGCGATTGGCAGTTCCTTCGACCAAGGTGTCAAAAGTTAATGCGGTATTAAGGCGGGGCTTGTTGCCCATGATGCCGTTAGCGGCACTGGCGCCCGTGTCTGCTGCCATGTCGATAGGTTCTGCGACGCTGCCGAACTCGGCGTTTTTGACGTCCATGGTGGTTCTGGGCGCAGCCTCGCGCTGCATCAAAGCCAGCTCTAAGGCAATCGGCTGACCATACATTTTTTCAAGTAAAACGCTGATGCGGCTGGCGTATTGGGCGCGCACCCAGTCGAGTTTGAAGCGGTTGGCGATGAAGATGGTGACTTTGGACAGGTCGTTGCTGCTTTGCACGACCAAGGGTTTGATCCAGGTGTTGAATTGCTGCTCAGGCAGCTCCTGAGCCAACACGTCCATGCACGCTTGCCACAGGCTCTGGCTGAGGGCTTGGTCGTCGTCCAACGTAGAGGGTGAGTTACCAGCTTGTGAAGAAGAGGAAGGGTTGCTGGCCGATGTCATGTTATTTTTTTAGAATGCCTGGAATGAAATGAGGTTCGAAATTTCTGTGGATATTATTTTATAGTTCTGAGCGTTCAGTGTAACTTATCCCCTGATTATCCACAATAATTATGGCAAAAAACAGACTTCGAGCAGCATGCACACCAAAACGCCAGCGTCAGCTGGCGTTTACTGGGAATGCGTTAAAATAGAGCAATCTTAAGTGAAAGTAATACGATGTCAAACCACACCCCAACCACCCAAGACCAAACCACTGAGAGCTCAGAGGATGTGATCGAAGCCGTAGCGCACAAAATGTCTTATATGTTGCCGATTGCTGGCGTTATCTTGATTTTCTTGCTCGCGTTCATCGCGGTGAATGTTGCTTGATTAGCTTGAAAATAGGTGTAAATAGCTGCTAGTCAGCGTATTTATTGCCTAAGTTGCTACTAAACATATAGCAAAATAATCTCTTTTCTTTCCCGTTCTTTTCCCCTTCTTTTTCAAACACGCATTGGCATGATGTGAACGCTTTGCGGTGGAATGTGCACCTTCACTGTGCGGCTAACGTTTTTGGCAGTGCTTTTTCCATTTTCTACACTGATTCCTAGATTCCGAACATGCGCGCTAGACAGCGTGAGCGTTAAACGCACATCTGTCAAATCTGGCCAGCCCAGCGGCGCTAAGGTGCAAATACTGGTTTCGCCGAGTGACAAAACTTCCAAAAATTCGCAGCACAAGGTATTTGCGGGCAAACTTTGTTCACAGGCTGTCGTTGTGTCTGCTGGGCTGATGTCCAAATGCTCTGCCGCCAGCACCCAAGTGACCTGCGCGCCGTCGTCTAATTTGTTTTTATCAGGGACGGTGAGCTGACAACCGTGCCAATCTAGTTGACCCCAACCCGATTGCTCGGAAAGCTTGGTTTTGTAAAAACGTCCTTTGAAATGGTTTTGAATGCCCACCAATTCAGCCACGCAAGCATTGCGCGGGCGGCTGAACACTTGCTCTGGCGTGCCGCTTTGCAGCGTCGTACCGCCGTCCAAAATGACGACACGGTCTGCAAGGCGGCGAGCTTCGTGCAAATCGTGCGTGACCAAAACCATGGGTGTGGACACGGATTGGCGCAAATTGGCCAGCTCGCGGTACAAGCTGGTGCGGCTGGGCGCGTCTACCGCTGAAAAAGGCTCATCCAAAAGTAGCACGGCAGGGTTGCGCGCCAGCGCCCGTGCCAAGGCGACGCGCTGCTGCTGACCGCCAGAAAGCTCGCTGGGCAGGCGGTGCTCCAGACCTTCTAAACCGAGCCGTTGAACAAGCTTCTCGGGGAGGTAATTTATATCGCTAGCCAGCGTATTTATTGTTGATACAGCTATGTTTTGTATAGCGGATAAATGGGGGAAAAGCGCGTAATTTTGAAACACCAAACCGACCCGGCGATCTTGCGGGGATAAATTGATGTGTTGCCTTGAACCCGTTGATTTGTCAAACCAAACCGCATTGCCCACAGTGATGCTGCCTTGCAAACTGGGCGTTTTGAGCAAACCCGCAATGGCACGAAGTACGCTTGTTTTGCCGCTGCCGGACGGACCGACTAACGTGACCAGCTCGCCGGGGGCGCAGTCAAACTGCACGTTGAGCGGCATAGGCGC
>JAYUJX010000595.1:0-1027 GCA_043764955.1 Polaromonas sp. | reverse complement strand
GTCGCTAAAGCATACGATCAACGGATAGCTGAAGGCCTAGTCCCCATGGGACGTTGGGGATATCCGATAGATGTTGCAAGAGCGGTGGCCGCTTTAGTAGATGGAAAGTTGGCATTTTCTACAGGCAGCGTACTCCATGTAGATGGTGCTTTGTCAATTGCAAAATTATGAAAATTGAAATTCAATTCTGTTGCATAACTTCAAAGTGTATTGTCTTCTAACACAGAAAAAATAGGAGCATTTCATGCGAAATATGTTATTTAAATCATTGGTATTAAGTTTGAGTTTATTGGGAAATAGCTATGTGCTTGCTGGAGAAGTTGAAGTTCTGCATTTTTGGACTTCTGGAGGCGAAGCTAAATCAGTCGATGAACTTAAATCACTTTTGACGTTGAGAGGTCATACTTGGAAAGACTTTGCTGTTGTCGGCGGCGGTGGCGGCAATGCTATGGCTGTTTTAAAACAGCGAGTACTTGCTGGACAACCACCTGCTGCTGCAACCATCAAAGGGCCAGCTGTTCAAGAGTGGGCTGCATCAAAAGCGTTAGCGAACCTCGATGCCATGGCTGAATTTGACAAATGGGACGAGTCATTGCCGAAAGTCATTGCTGACCATATGAAATACAAGGGCAATTATGTTGCTGTGCCTGTCAATGTGCATCGCGTCAACTGGCTATGGTCTAACTCAGCTGTTTTAAAAAAAGCAGGCATAAATGCATTACCAAGTAATTACGAAGAGTTTTTTGAAGCTGCAGAAAAAATAAAAGCAATAGGAGTTACGCCAGTTGCCCACGGTGGACAGGCTTGGCAAGATTTCACTTTATTTGAGTCTGTTGCGCTAGGAGTTGGAGGTGCAGAATTTTATAAAAATGCTTTCGTAAAGTTAAATCCAGCGGCCCTTGCCAGTGAGGAGATGAAGAAATCACTTGAAATATTTCGTCGAATAAAGCCATATACGGATGAGAAATCCCTAGGGAGGGACTGGAATGCGGCTACAGAAATGGTGATTAAAGGAAAAGCAGGCTTT
>JAYUJX010000594.1:0-1030 GCA_043764955.1 Polaromonas sp. | reverse complement strand
CTTTGACCAACGACCCAATGGAAGCGACTTATATCGGCATCAACATGTGGAAGCAAGCGGTTGAAAAAGCCAAGTCCACAGATACGGACAAAGTTATTGCTGCTATGGCAGGTCAAACCTTCAAAGCACCAAGTGGCATCACTTCAAAAATGGATGAAAAAAACCACCATTTGCACAAATCAGTGTTCATCGGTGAAATCAAGGCAGACGGCCAATTCAACGTGGTTTGGAAAACACCAGGCCCTGTGAAAGCCAAACCATGGAGCCCGTACATTGAAGGCAACGACAAAAAGCCTGATGAGCCAGCGAAGAAATAATACGGCATCGCTTTGATAAACCAAACGGCGTGGTGTCGTCACGTGACCCACGCCTTTTTTGCGTCTGAAACCATGGTGAACTGTTATGGTGTTTAAAAAGATAATTTTGTTAACAACGAGTCTGCTGTTAGTAACGCAATTGCAGGCGCTAACTTTGGTTGAATCCAGGGCAATAGCGGTCGGTGAGACAGACGCACGCATTGAGGCACTGAACAAAGCTATGTTGGTGGCGGATGAAAAAACGTCTGTTTTCGTGCAAGCGATGGCAGATGACAACGTCAAAATCTCAGGCGAAAAAGTGCTCATCGTGAAAGATGCCAAAGCGTTTGACCCTGCCACTGGCGCTGAAACACCGTTACTAGTCGCACGAGAAGACATCATCAACAACAATCGTATGCGCGGTGAGTTGGATACCGCATTGGCGGCGCTCAAGCTGTTCAGCAAAGACGAGGGCATACGTGCCACGGCTATACAAGCATTACTCAAAGATCCGGATGAAGCTAAGCTGCCACTGCTGGAGAAAGCGCTCTCTGCTGAAACTGTCCCAGCGCTTAAGTCTCAACTTACCTTAGCGCGTGCCGCAGCCATGCTGGGTAGCGCAGACAAAATCAAGCGCATGGAAGCTGCCAAAGCCTTGGCTGAGAGCAAAGACCCTGCAACGCAACTACTGCTCAACGATCGTTTGAAAATTGAGACCGAACTAGACGTGAAAG
>JAYUJX010000593.1:0-1032 GCA_043764955.1 Polaromonas sp. | reverse complement strand
TTGAGCTGCTTGCTCGCCGTGGTGATGCCGCAGGCGTCTGGCGCAGCGGTTTGCGCACCCGCGTGCTCAGCCAAGCGGCCCGCGCTGGTGATGTGGTCGGCATGGGCGTGGGTTTCTAGCGCCCAAACGAGCTTGAGTCCGTAGTGGTGTAAAACCTCTAGATCACGCTCTAGCTGCTCATCAACCGGGTCAATGATGAGAGCGGGACGAGGCGATTCGGTAGAATTTTCATCGAAAAGTACGTAGGTGAAGGTACTGGAAGCGGGGTCGAACAGCTGGATAGGGTTCATATAAACTTGTGCTTGATATTTGTTGAAAGATCTAGAATTTTGATTATTTTATTATGCAATATAGCATATTTGCTTATAATGTAAATGTTATATAAGGATATTCCATGACTACGACATTGAGTTCACTTCACCCATTTCTTCAAGCAACCATTGGTGGCGTGATGATTGGTTTAGCCAGCTGGCTGCTTTTAGCGTCGCTAGGTCGGGTCGCCGGTATCACCGGTATTTTGGGCGGGGCTTTGGCGCCGTTTAATGGTGTTCCCAAAGATGAGCGCGCTTGGCGCTTGGCATTTGTGGCTGGGTTGATTGGTATTGGTGGTATCGCCACGTTTACCTTAGGCACGCCAGCGTTGGCAACACCGCGTCCCTTCCCTTTGCTGATTTTGGCTGGTTTGTTGGTGGGTTTTGGTACCGTGCTGGGCTCGGGTTGCACCAGTGGCCACGGCGTTTGCGGCATTGGCCGGCGCTCGGTTCGTTCTATGGTGTCAACGGTGGTGTTCATCACGGCGGGCTTTGTGACTGTAACGCTCGTCAAACTTTTAGGATAAAAATGATTAAAAGAATTGCATTCGGCCTAGCGGCAGGCGCATTGTTTGCTGCAGGTTTGGTGGTTTCTGGCATGACGCAAACAGCCAAAGTGATAGGCTTTTTGAACTTCGGCGGCATTGTCGCCCCAGAACGTTTTGGTGCATGGGACGCCAGCTTGGCTTTTGTGATGGGTGGCGCGTTGATGATCACACTC
>JAYUJX010000592.1:0-1034 GCA_043764955.1 Polaromonas sp. | reverse complement strand
TTATTGCTATAAGTTGGGTTCGAAACTAAAAAGGTGTTGAAGTCTGGTGTGCTAGAGGTGTAAAAGTACACACCGTTGGTACCATTGTTAAACAAGGTGACCACTTTGTTTTCTTTTGCCAGAAAGTCCTTCATGCCAGCCTTGTAGCCAACATCGAAGCGGCCATACACAGCCCACTGTAGTTCTGATTTTGTCGGATCTGTAGCTTTACAAACTTCATCTAAAGCGCCAAGGAGCGACCCAATCAATTTTGGGTTGCTGTCTGTTCCGCTGAAAAGCCCAGAGCCGCTGCTGCCACCCTGAACAACGCCATAGGTTAAGTTGGCTGTTACTATGTGACCGTTTGTTAAATCAGAACCATAGATACCATATGGGGTGTCTGTGTAGCGCAGGGCGTACCTTTCTACTTTGCCTCGGCTGATACGCTGTTGAGTGCCCCAAGGGTGGTGAATGTTATGAACAACCGTACCAATTGCGGGCGTGGCATCCCACCCTACATACAATATTGACGGCGAAGCTGGCTTACCATTCAGTTGTAAAAGTGTGCTGTCTGTGCTGTATGCCGTGTAAAGCAGTTTTGCACCAAATGGTGTTGCATCAAAGTAAGTGTAGTTTGCTGCGACATTGCACACCTGTGACCGGTATTGAAATTTTGAATAAAGGTTGGAGGCCACTGTTTGGGTGGAGATGCAGTGGTTGGCCGTCAACATGTATGGCGTACCACTGCTGATGCTGTCGTTCAACAGGGTACCACTGCACGTGAAGGCGCCGGTCACGCCATTGGAATCGTAAGTGAGGAAATACAAATGCGCTGTTGCATTACTGGCAGCTGGCAGGGTTGTTTCGCATGTGACATCCACTTGGCATGTCGCACCGATTTTGGTGCCGTCAGTACCAGTTGCCATGGTTGAGACCGCTTGCTGTTCGTTGACGTCATCGGTTGACATGGTCATGTGCATCACCTGAGGCACAGCCACATTCACCGTGCTGCTGCTGATACCCATAGGCAGCTCAATTTCAAGCGTGGCATCTGC
>JAYUJX010000591.1:0-1034 GCA_043764955.1 Polaromonas sp. | reverse complement strand
TTGATTTAATTGATATTTATTAAAGTCAGCCCGTCTTTTAATCCGTTTTTCGTGGGTTCGACCCCCGCAGGTCCCACCAAATTTAAACCCCGTAAATGTCATGTTTACGGGGTTTTCTTTTTCAAAGTCTCTTTAGCTTCTTTAAGGCTAAATTTAAAGTTTCGTCTTTCTTCGCAAAGCAAAAGCGAACAATGCGTTGATCAAACCCGTTGCCATAAAAAGCGGAAAGAGGAATGGCGGCTACACCGATTTCTGTGGTTAGCCATTTGCAGAACTCTGCCTCTGTCAAATCGCTCACCTCAGATATATCCACGCATTGAAAATAGCTGCCGGTTGTCGGCAGTATTTTGAATTTTGTATGCGCGAGGCCAGCTTTGAATAAATCACGTTTACGTTTGTAAAACGCAGGCAAGGTCAAATAGGGTAGGGCGTCGGCCATGTAGTTGGCCAAGCCGTATTGCACCGGTGTATTCACGGTAAAGACGTTGAATTGATGCACTTTCCGGAATTCGGCGGTTAAGGCCGCAGGTGCAGCGACAAAGCCCACTTTCCAGCCGGTCACATGGTACGTTTTACCAAAGCTGGAGACGATGAAAGCGCGAGCGGCAAGGCCTGGGAAACGCGCAGCGCTTTGGTGCTCTTGGCCATCGTAGACCATGTGCTCGTACACTTCATCGCTGATGAGCAATACATCCGTTGGAGCCAGTACCTCTTGCAGCTTCAGCATGTCCTCCTTGCTCCAAATAGTGGCACTGGGATTGTGTGGCGAATTGATGATGATGGCGCGTGTTTTTGGCGTGATGGCCGCACTGATTTTGTCAAAATCGGGTCTAAACGTACCTGGCGTTAAAGGCACACGAACGACAATGCCTCCAGCCAACTCGATATTGGGCACATAGCTGTCGTAGCAAGGCTCCAAAACGATGACTTCGTCGCCAGGATGCACAACTGCCAATATTGCCGTGATGATGGCTTGTGTGGCGCCGGCAGTAATGGTGATTTCTGTGTTTACGTTGTAATCTTTGCCGTGCAAG
>JAYUJX010000590.1:0-3761 GCA_043764955.1 Polaromonas sp. | reverse complement strand
CCACGGAAGAATGCGTGGAAGCGGCGCAACGTATCGTTCAATTCGTCAAATCCTTATAAATTTTAATTTTCCTTTTAATCAATAGACTTTTCAACATGACACAACAACTGCAAAACATCATCGACGCCGCTTGGGAAGACCGTGCCAACATCTCTATCGGTACTGCCAGCGCTGAAATTCAAGACGCTGTCGAACACGTCATCTCCAGCTTGAACAACGGCCAATTGCGTGTTGCCACCAGGCAAGCTGTGGGTCAATGGACAGTCCACCAATGGATCAAAAAAGCCGTGTTGCTGAGCTTCCGTTTGAAAGACAACGTCGTCATGCAAGCTGGCGATTTAGCTTTTTACGACAAAGTGCCCACCAAATTCGCCCATTTGTCTGAGGCAGAACTCAAAGCCACTGGCGTGCGCGTCGTCCCGCCAGCCGTGGCGCGCCGTGGCAGCTACATCGCCAAGGGCGCGATTTTGATGCCTAGTTTTGTCAACATCGGCGCTTATGTCGACGAAGGTACGATGGTAGACGCTTGGGCCACGGTGGGCTCTTGTGCGCAAATCGGCAAACACGTGCATTTATCTGGTGGTGTGGGCATTGGCGGTGTGTTAGAGCCCATGCAAGCAGGCCCGACGATCATTGAAGACAACTGCTTCATTGGCGCACGCTCTGAAGTGGTTGAAGGCGTGGTTGTGGAAGAAAACTCCGTGCTCGGCATGGGCGTTTACATCGGCCAAAGCACCCCGATTTATGACCGCGAAGCCGACACCATCACCTACGGCCGCGTGCCAAGTGGTTCCGTCGTCGTGAGTGGCAACTTGCCCAAAGCCGGCGGCAAATACAGCTTGTATTGCGCTGTAATCGTCAAAAAGGTCGATGCGCAAACCCGCTCAAAAACCAGCATCAACGATTTGCTACGTGATTAAACCGAGATTACCGATTAGCACCAGTACCGTCATTCCCGCGAAGGCGGGAATCCATTGCGGCGCATGTGGATTCCCGCCTTCGCGGGAATGACAGTTCTAATGGATATCTCGGAAAAATATTTATTTTTATAAAGGCCACCCCATGAGCGCAATGAAACGAATTTTGGAACTGATGGTTGAAAAACAAGCCTCAGACGTTTATTTGTCCGCCAATGCGGTGGCCTTGATCAAAATCAACGGCACCAGCGTGTCGTTCAACAACCAAGTGCTTGGGGCGACGACGCCGCTGAACTTGCTGTCCGAAATCGTCACCAGTGCACAAATCGAAGAACTCAAAGAAACCGGCGAACTGAACATGTCGATTCAGTTGCCTGATTTGGGTAATTTCCGTATCAGCGCCATGCGCCAGCGCGGGAGTTATGCGGTGGTCATTCGTTACATTCCGCTGATCATTCCACCCTTTGACACCTTGCATTTGCCCACGCAGCTCACCCATTTGGTGATGGCCAAGCTGGGGCTTGTGCTGATGGTCGGCTCTACAGGTTCTGGAAAAAGCACCACCTTGGCCTCGATGTTGGATTACCGCAATGAACGCATCACCGGTCATATTTTGACCGTAGAAGATCCTCTTGAATACCTCTTCACGTCTAGGCGCAGTGTGGTCAACCAGCGCGAAGTCGGCACAGACACGATCACCCTGCAAACCGCCCTGAAAAACGGCTTGCGCCAAGCGCCCGATGTGTTTTTCATCGGCGAGATTCGCGACCGCGAAACCATGACGGCTGCCCTCGCCTACGCCCAAACTGGCCACTTATGCATCGCCACGCTGCATGCCAACAACAGCTACCATGCGTTAAACCGTATTTTGAGCTTCTACCCCGTGGAAGTGCGCCCTACACTCCTCAGCGATTTATCCACAACACTCAAAGCCGTGATTTCACAGCGTTTGATCAAAACCATGAAAAACGAGCGCCGGCCTGCGGTAGAGATCATGCTTAACACCCAATATGTCGCGGAAATGGTAGAAAAAGGTGATTTCTCGGGTGTGAAAGACGCCATGCAAAATTCTATGGCAGCTGGATCACAAACCTTTGAAGACGACTTGGCACGCATGATTCGTGAAGACATCATCACCCGAGAAGAGGGCTTGGCCTACGCAGACTCTCCAACCAATCTGATCTGGCGCTTGGACAACACAGCTAGGGGCAAAGATATGATGCCCAACGAACCGGTAGAGCTAGTTTATGAAGCGGCTTCGTTCGAAGAAATGACGATACATTCCATTTAATTTTTTCACATCACGCCATCACTTCATGCACCGCACTCTGATTCTGGCCGAACAGCTCATCTCCCGCCCCTCCGTCACCCCATTAGACGGCGATTGCCAAAAGCTGATTGCCGAGCGGCTCACACCACTGGGTTTTGTGTGCGAAACGGTGGAAAGCGGGCCTGCAGACTTCAGAGTGGTCAATTTATGGGCTAAAAGAGCTGCTAGTTTTGAAATAGAAACCGTTCGCCCTGAGCTTGTCGAGGGGTTTCGACAGGCTCAACCCGAACGGGAACTAAAAAACACCTCAAAACTTCTGGTTTTCGCAGGCCACACAGACGTCGTCCCCACCGGTCCGTTAGAGCAGTGGACCAGCAACCCCTTCGTCCCCAGCCACCGCGACGGCAAGCTGTACGGACGTGGCGCAAGCGACATGAAAACATCCATCGCAGCCTTCGTGGTCGCGGTTGAAGAATTCCTCAAAGAAAACCCTAACCCAGCGTTATCATTGGCTTTTTTACTCACCAGTGACGAAGAAGGCCCGTCGGTGGACGGTACCGTCATCATGTGCGACTGGCTCACAAAACGCGGTGAAAAGCTGGATTACTGCATCGTGGGCGAGCCAACCTCGGTCGAACGCACTGGTGACATGATCAAAAATGGCCGCCGTGGCACCATGAGCGGCAAATTGACCGTCAAAGGCATCCAAGGCCATATCGCCTACCCGCATTTGGCGGAAAACCCGATTCACAAGTTCGCTCCAGCGATGGCGGCATTGATCGGTGTCAAATGGGATGCAGGCAACGACTATTTCCCCGCAACGACGTGGCAAATCAGCAATATCCACGGTGGCACGGGCGTGAGCAACGTGATTCCAGGTCACGCCGTGATCGATTTCAACTTCCGCTTTTCCACTGAATCAACGCCAGAATCGCTGCAAAAGCGCCTTGTTGATGTGCTGATTTCATCTGGTTTGCATGCTGTAAAAGACTTCGATTTGCAGTGGACGGTAGGCGGTTTGCCCTTTTTGACCCGCCCAGGCGAACTGGTGCACGCCGTGCAAGCCGCCATTCGTGCAGAAACTGGCCTAGAAACCCAACTATCGACAACGGGCGGCACATCAGATGGTCGCTTCATCGCCAAAATCTGCGAGCAAGTCATAGAATGCGGTCCGCCGAACGCGACGATTCACAAAATCGACGAACACATCGTTGTCGCGGACATTGAACCGCTGAAAAACATCTACCGCAAGACGATGGAAAACTTGGAAGCTGCGTTGCAAGCCAATGCGTATAAATAAAAATACCGTTCGGACTGAGCCTGTCGAAGTTCTGGTGAACCCTTCGACCAGCTCAGGGCGAACGGATTATTTGGTAATCGAAGCATGACATCAGCTACCGTTTTAGAAGCCATTCAGAACGGCGCAAAGCAACTCACAGACGCCAAAGTAGCCTTTGGCCACGGCACGGCAAACGCTTTTGACGAATCAGCTTGGCTGGTGCTGTGGAAAATGGGTTTGCCGTTAGATTCATCTTTGGATGATCCTAAAATTGATGAAAATTCAGTGGCAAATA
>JAYUJX010000589.1:0-1036 GCA_043764955.1 Polaromonas sp. | reverse complement strand
GCGCAGGGTGACGGCGATCTGGGTGAACGCATGGCTCGTGCAATTGCTCGAACGACTCGCGGTGGTGAAGCTGTTTTACTGATAGGCACCGATTGCCCAGCCATTGACGTGTTTACATTGCATGAAGCAGCACAGGCTCTGCACGAGTACGATGCTTCGCTGTTACCGACCTACGATGGTGGCTATGCACTTCTCGCTCTGAAACGTTTTGACAATCGGTTGTTTGAAAATATGCCATGGAGCACAAGCACAGTCGCGCTGCAAACTTTGAAGAGAATGGTGCAAATTGATTGTGAAGTTAAATTGCTGCAAACCCTGCACGACATTGACGAACCCCTTGATCTTGCCCAACTTCCTGTGGATTGGGGCTATGTTGATTCGCACAAAGCAAGCCTAGACTCGACACTCGTTTAGAAACCTTATTGACCCAATCTTCTTCAAAAATACACCATGTACGATATTGTTCAAGACTATTATGGGCGTCAACTTCAAAGCACCAGCGACTTAAAAACCAGTGCCTGCTGTGACATCAGCGCCATTCCAGAATGGCTGAAGCCATTACTTAGCAGAATTCATCCAGACGTACTGTCTCGCTATTACGGCTGCGGGCTGGTTTGCCCGCCTTTGCTCAAAGGCTGCCGCGTGCTTGATTTGGGCTGCGGCTCTGGCCGAGATGTTTACGCCTTAGCGCAGCTTGTGGGGTCGACTGGCTCGGTGGTCGGCGTTGATATGACGGATGAGCAACTCGCTATTGCAGAAAAATACAGAGCACACCATGCCGAAGTCTTTGGCTTTGACAACGTACAGTTTATACAAGGCTACATTGAACGCTTGGAAGATTTGAATTTAGAAGCGGGTAGTTTTGATGTCATCGTCTCTAACTGCGTGGTCAACTTGTCGCCAGACAAAGATGCCGTCATGCGCGGCGTGCACCGCCTTCTCAAACCCGGTGGTGAATTTTTCTTTTCAGACGTGTACGTCGATCGTCGCGTACCCACTGCCGTCCGAAACGACCCGGTGCTATACGGCGAATGCT
>JAYUJX010000588.1:0-1038 GCA_043764955.1 Polaromonas sp. | reverse complement strand
GATTTCTGTGCCCTTGGGCGAGATTTTGAAAACCCAAGTGGTTGTTGAAAACCGCACGCGTGCTAACGGCAGCGTGGGCGCGGGCGTGGTGGCGCAGTCGTCTGACAGCCACACCATGTTGCTGTCAGACATGAGCTCGGTCGCTACAGCGCCGCTCATCATCAAAGACTTGCCGTTCAAGCCGACCGATTTGCAAGGTGTGACCATGCTGGCCTACTCACCGCACATGCTGGTAGCTGCGCCATCGCAGCCGTTCAGCAATTTGAAAGAAATGATTGAATTCGGCAAAAAGAACAAAATCAACGTTGCCAGCAGCGGCACAGGTTCGGCCAACCATTTGGGCATGGTTGAAATTGCGCAGCTGACAGGCATCAAATGGCAGTACGTGCCGTATCGCGGCGGTGCGCAGTCGATTGCAGACACCGCCGCAGGCGTCACACATGTGGTGCTGAACGGCACGCTGGCGACTTTGCCTATGGTCAACGGCGGACGTTTGAAGGTGCTTGGCATCAGCAAACGCACCCGCATGGCGCTGGTGGGGCAGCACCCGACGATTGCAGAGCAAGGCTTGCCAACCTTTGAATCGGGCACTTACCAAGGCATCGCGGTATCAGCTAGCATGCCAAAAGCAGCGGTTGAAAAGCTCAGCGCCGCGCTGATTTCAGTGATTCGCTCTCCAGAAATGCGTGCTAGATTAGAAGCCGCTGGTGCAGAGGTGATGACATCCACACCCACCGAACTCAGCACTTTTCTGACCAACGAACGCAAGCGCTGGGGCGATGTGATCCAAAAAGCTGGCAAAGAGCTGGCAAAGAGCTGGAAGGCACTGCCTAAAATTTTAGAGCAGGACTGTCGGCAGGCTTAAACCACACTAACTGCTATGAATGGCATAGCTAGTTAAGCAATAAATACGCTGACTAGATGCCAATTTGAGCACCTATTTTGTTATTTAGACGGATTTGAGAGCATTTTTAACTCCAAACCCGTTTTGTGCGGCGCAGCCAAATGTTTGAGCAGTAGGCGGTAGGTGTCTAAGTC
>JAYUJX010000587.1:0-1041 GCA_043764955.1 Polaromonas sp. | reverse complement strand
CGGATGAAGAGGAAGACGATTTGCTGGATCGCGCCTGGGGTTTAGAACCAAATTCACGTCTCAGTTGCCAAGCCATTTTGGCGCAGACCAATGTGACGGTTGAAATACCCAAATATTCCATCAACCACGCCAAAGAGAACCATTAGGGGCGAATTTGTATGCGACAAATATTTTTAGATACTGAAACGACAGGTCTGTCAGCCGCGAATGGCGACCGCGTGATTGAAATTGGCTGCGTAGAGCTGATCAATCGCAAGTTGACCCGAAACAACAAGCATTTTTACCTCAACCCGGGGCGTGACAGTCACGAAGATGCGTTGAAAGTACACGGCATCAGCAATGAGTTTTTGAAAGACAAACCCAAATTTGCTGAAGTGGCTGAAGAATTGCTCGACTATTGCTCGGGTGCAGAAATCATCATCCATAACTCGCCGTTTGACTTGAGCTTTTTGAACAAAGAGCTTGAGTTGATTGGTAAGCCGTCTTTCAAAGGCTTTGTTGCCAGCGTGACTGACACCTTGGTCATGGCCAAAGAAATATACCCAGGCAAGCGCAATTCGTTGGATTCGCTGTGTGATCGCCTTGGCGTGGACAATTCAGGCCGAACCTTGCATGGCGCGCTGTTGGACGCTGAACTGCTGGCAGATGTTTACATCAATCTCACGCGCGGTCAAGATGCTTTGCTGATAGATGCAGGCACAGGTCAAAATGCAGATGGTTCAGTGGTTCAAATCGATTTGAGTAGCTTCAAGTTAGACGTGCTTTTGGCCAATGATCAAGAAACCGCCGCGCATGAAGACGTGTTGGGCCAAATCGACAAAGCTAGCAAAGGCAAAACCGTGTGGCGTACAACGCCACAGCCAGCCTAATCAGGCGTAAAGCATGTATAATCAGAGGTTGTGTGCAACCAGATTCAGGGCGGTTAGCTCAGGGGTAGAGCACTGCATTCACACTGCAGGGGTCACAAGTTCGAAACTTGTACTGCCCACCAAATTCACTTTAGAAAATGGTTATAAATCATAGACTTGGCAAATATTTAAC
>JAYUJX010000586.1:0-17060 GCA_043764955.1 Polaromonas sp. | reverse complement strand
TGATTCGTGAAGTCAACGGCAGCAGAAGTACGCGCTTTGAACATAACTTTCAACGGGCTGTGTGCGTGCCAGAACAATCAGCCGTTATCTTGGGCTTGCTGATGCTGCGAGGCCCGCAGACAGCGGGTGAATTGCGCATCAATACCGAACGCTGGTACAAGTTCAGCGATATTTCGTCGGTTGAAGGCTTTTTGGAAGAGCTGCAAGACCGGCCGATTGAAAAAGGGGGCGCTTTGGTTCAAAAACTGCCGCGCGCCCCGGGTGCGCGTGAGCAGCGCTGGGCGCATATGTTGTGCGGTGCTATAGATTTAACGCTGTTGGCAACGGAAAACGAGGCGCAGGATCTTGCGGCTTATGAAGGGTCTGTGATTCATCAACGCATCAGCACGCTAGAGCAAGAGGTAGCGCACCTGCGCCGCATAGTCGAAAACCTGAGCAAAGAGTTGGGTCTGTCTCAGTTATGACAGTGACAAAAGCACGGTCGTGCTAGATTCGGGACTAGCTTGATTATTTGTATTTTTTGGAGATTGCCGACATGGATTTAGCCTTCACCCCTGAAGAACAACAGTTTCGCGAAGACATCCGCTCATGGGTGGGCGCAAATTTGCCTAAAGAACTGTCGTACAAAGTTCATAACGATTTGAACTTGACGCGTGACGATATGCAGTCATGGGCAAAAATACTGGGCAAAAAAGGCTGGCTGGGTCATGGCTGGTCTAAAGAGTTTGGCGGTCCAGGCTGGAACGCGGTGCAAAGACATCTGTTTGAAGAAGAATGCGCCCGCGCAGGCGCGCCCCGCGTCGTGCCGTTTGGCCCTGTGATGGTGGCGCCTGTCATCATGGCTTTTGGCAATGAAAAGCAGCAAAAGCAGCATTTGCCCGGCATTGCCAGTGGTGAAGTGTGGTGGAGCCAGGGCTACAGCGAGCCAGGTTCGGGCTCGGATTTGGCTTCGGTCAAGTGCAAGGCTGAAAAAGTCGGCGATAAATATATCGTCAACGGCCAAAAAACTTGGACAACGCTGGGCCAATACGGCGAGTGGATTTTCTGCTTGGTACGCACCAGCAACGAAGGCAAACCGCAAACTGGCATCAGCTTTTTACTCGTAGACATGAAGAGCAAGGGTGTCACGGTACGCCCCATTGTGTTGTTGGATGGTGACGCCGAGGTTAACGAAGTGTGGTTTGATAACGTTGAAGTCCCCGCTGAAAACCTGATTGGCGAAGAAAACAAAGGCTGGACCTATGCCAAGCATTTGCTCAGCCATGAGCGTACCAATATTGCCGATGTGAACCGTGCGAAACGCGAGCTGGAACGTTTGAAACGCATTGCCAAGGCTGAAGGCGTGTGGAGTGACATCCGTTTCCGAGACGAAATCGCCAAATTGGAAGTCGATGTCGTGGCGCTGGAAATGATGGTGCTGCGTGTACTGAGCGCCGAAAAATCAGGCAAAAATTCACTCGATGTGGCTGGGTTGCTGAAAATTCGCGGCAGCGAAATCCAACAACGCTATTCAGAGCTGATGATGTTGGCCGCTGGACCTTACGCGCTACCTTTGGTTCGTGGGGCCATGGAAGCTGGTTGGCAAGGCGATCAAGCTGCAGCCGGGTTGCAAGCCTTCCCGGGCGGTGCAGCGTATAACGCACCTTTAGCGAGCACTTACTTCAATATGCGTAAAACGACGATTTACGGCGGCTCTAACGAAGTGCAGCGCAACATCGTGGCGCAAACTGTTTTAGGTTAAATCAGGCAAAAGATCGCTTATTTAGACCATTCAAGCTCATTAGGAATAAAAACATGAATTTTGATTTCACAGACGACCAAGAACAGTTGCGCGATGTTGTCCGTAAATGGGTAGACAAGGCTTACACTTTCGAACGCCGCCGCAGCATCGAAAAAAGCGGTGGTTTCTCTAAGGAGGCCTTTGACGAAATTGCCGAACTGGGGTTGGGTGGTTTGTATATTACAGAAGAAGACGGTGGCATAGGCATGGGTCCGGTAGAAGGCATGGTGGTGATGGAGGAGCTGGGGCGTGGCATCGTGCTAGAGCCGTTTGCACAAACTTTGATCGCCAGTGGCTTGCTCTCGGGTTATGCAACAGCTGATGTCAAGGCAGCATGGTTGCCGAAAATTGCAGCGGGTGAAGCTTTGGTCGTTTTGGCTTATCAAGAACGTGCGGCGAGGTATAACCTGGATATATGTTCTGCAAAGGCATCAAAAATGGATGCTGCCGCCGATAAATATGCCGTGACAGCTATAAAAAGTATAGTACCCGTGGCCGACAAAGCGGATGCATTTTTAGTGCCTGCGATGTTAGACGGCAAGATGGCGATGTTTTTGGTAGAGCACAGCGCCGCTGGTGTTACGACCGCTGGCTATGGCACCCAAAACGGTGGCCGTGCTGCGGAGCTGACGCTGACAAACGCGCCAGCGCAGTTGGTCACCTTGGATGGCTTGACAGCTTTGGAGCATGGCGTTGACATCGGCATTGCTGCAACTTGTGCTGAAGCCGTGGGTGCGATGGACAAAACCGTCGCTATCACCGCCGAATACATGAACACCCGCAAACAGTTTGGAGTGGTTATCAGCAGCTTCCAGGCGCTGCGCCATCGCATGGCGGATGTGAAGATGCAGCTGGAATTAGCGCGCTCCATGAGCTATTACGCAGCCTTGAAATTGAATGCTCCTGCGCCAGAGCGCCGTGCGGCTATGGCGCGTGCTAAGTACCAGTTGGGCAATTCCATGCGCTTTGTGGGTCAGCAAGCCGTGCAATTGCATGGCGGCATTGGCGTCACGGATGAGTACATCGTTAGCCATTATTTCAAGCATTTGACGCAGCTTGAGATGACTTTTGGCGACACCATGCACCAGTTGGGCGAAGTATCCAACCGCATGCAAGACACGGCTGGGGTTTTTGCTTAAGCTTTGGCGAACAAATCTGACGAAAAAATTTAACGAACAAAGCGCGTCGGCTTGTGCAAAGGTTCGGGCTCTGCAAAGACGTCAAAATCAATCAGATTTCCTTTGGTGTCGTCTTTGCTAGATGTCGCTTTAGGTGCTTTAGCAACACTAGCCTTGTCTTCCAGCACGGGGGCTGTCGTGGCGACTGATCGCAATTTTGGCGGGGTATCTGCCAAGACCAAATCCATCAATCCGACAGAAGATACGATAGGTTTTTCGTACGCGATATCACGGTCTTTGTTCTTAACACGTAGCACGCGCTCATCAAACCGTTGATTGTCAAAGTGATCGGTGAATGCATTGACAACTGGTTTCTCTGAGACGGTACTAGGGATTTCTTTATTTTGATCTTCAGCAAGCTCATTAATTAATTCATGGTCTATGACTGCTTCTGCAGCCGCTTCAAGCTCTGACGCGGGCTCTGGCTCATCATTCAAGATGTACTCCGGTTCCACTTGGGTAAAAGTTTCATGGAAGTTTGTGTGTAAAAATTGAGTTGGTTCATGATCTGTTACGCCCTCATCAGACAAAGAATCATTTAACCAGCCGTAACCCGCACGAGTAGCTTTGCGCACGCGCAGCCATAACCAAGCGATACAACCAAGCGTCAAGGTTAATAAGGTGATGAGTCCGTAAACCATCAGGTTTGAAAACTCACTTTTACCTGCGAGCTTTTGATTCATCAGTGCGGGCAATGTGACGGGCAGCGTTTCAACGGCGCTTATTTTTGGTTGAGCGACCACGGCAGGTGCTGTTGTTGGTGCTGTCGTTGGCGTTGTAGCAGCGGGCATGGCATTGATAGCACGCCAAACCGCAGTAGCTTGCGCTAAAGCTTGAATTTCCTCTGGTGTTCGCATACCCGTTGGTTCAACCAAGGCAGTCGAGAGTTTTAAGAGAACTTGGCGTTCGTCAGCCAATTCAAAAGTTTCCATTTTCAGACGTGACTGTCCTACCGCATCAGAGACCATTTCCGTGGTTTTCTTGGTGGTATTGAGCGCTGTGGCAGCTACCGTAGGCGTTGTTTGCTTAGCTTTATTCGGCGCTGCGGTGACTTGCACGTTTTGCGTGTCAGTCTTAGCAGTAGGTGTTTTTGTCTTTGCTTGTGACCGCGCCACGCTCCAATTAGAAACAGGGACTTCTGAGGTGTTTACGCTTGCGGCAGTGGTCGCAACGACTGTAGCTGGCGTGTTTTCGGCCAGCACGCTGGCAGCTGGAGCATCAGAAGAAAAATCAGTCAAAAAATCGTACTGGCGTGAAATTTTTGAGCCGCAATTGCTGCGAAGTATCACTTTTGCCCACGGCTCATTGACGGCTGTTACTGAGCGAATACGAACAGTCGCATCTAGCCCATTGACTGCGGGAATAAGGTCAAGGCGAACTCGACCGACATCAAATTTGTTATCTGCTTGAAAAATCTCAGCAAAAAAACATCCTGCGGCTTCTTCAGCCGGAGTGTCTAAACGCACTTGCACGCTTAAATCAAGCAGACGACCAAATACTGCTGCACCCTTGGCAGAGCCCAACTGTACAGCTTGGCTTGTCAATGCAGTGAGCAGTAACGTGGTTGAAAAGATATACCTGTTGAGGTGGCGCATATTCACTAGGGTGTATTTTTATTCAAAACTTGCAAGTTTGCTGGTACACATGTCACCAATTTCAAGCCTTTCAAATCACTTATGCCTCGTTTGCTTATGTATCTAAGCGTGTGTTATGTTGTTTTTATCAATTATGAATACTTTTGAAATTAAAGTAAGTTTTTACAACCGTAATTTACCGTGAATATTAACCAATTGCAAAAACTGAAGGAAAATTTAACGACAAAGTGTGCGGTTTTTGGCGCCATGCATAAATTTTTTCACTGAGTGTTTGCGAATGTATTAACGTTAGACCGCAACTTATCGCCAAACACGTGTTTGGTTGCAATTGGCTGATCAAAACTTGTAACAAAGAGGCGTTTCGGTAAGGGGTTTCTATGAATAATTGGGTCTGTCCAGTTTTCATAGCCAACTGCTCTAACTCCTTGATGCGTTTAACGAGCAATGCGGCATCAGAAGGTAGATATCCGACAAAAGCAAAATTTTGCCCATTCAACCCACTCGCGGCCAAAGCCAACATCAATGAAATCGGTCCTACAAGCGGCAAGACTGCAATGCCCAAATCGTGCGCTGCACGCACCACAGACGAGCCTGGATCTGCAATCGCGGGCATTCCGGCCTCAGAAACCAAACCCACGTCAAAACCGTTCAAGGCTGCAGCCAGCAAAGGTTTGGCATTAAAACTAGCGCCAGCGCTACCTGGATGGTCGCCTTTTTTATGCACCTCACGCGGCAATTCTTGAATATTGAGGGATTGCAAGGGTTGCACCAAAGGACAAATCTCGCCAACACGTTTTAGATAAGCGCGGGTAGATTTGGCATTTTCGCAGACCCAATACTGCAGTTTGGCTGCAGTTTGTAGCGTTGCAAGAGGTAATACATCGCTCAAAGGCGTCAACGTATCGCAACCAAAGTCCAGCGGAGCAGGCACTAAATACAGTCTGCCTTTGTTACTGATTGAGCTCGATGTCATAACAGCTTCACCCCAGCCGCACGCAGCATGTTGCAAGTGCGAATCAACGGTAAACCAACTAAAGCTGTCGGGTCGTCATTGCCGATAGATGCGAGCAGTGCTATGCCTAGACCTTCGCTTTTTGCGCTGCCAGCGCAGTCGTAAGGTGTTTCGGCTAACAAATAGGCCGTTATTTCATCGTCCATTAAATCGCGAAAAACCACGTTCACAGCCGCGCAGTCTTGCGCCACAAAGCCTGTGGCATGGCAAACGACAGCCACGGCGGTTTGAAAAACAACTGTTTTGCCTCGCATTTGGCGCAGTTGAACGGTGGCACGTTCAAAATTACCGGGCTTGCCCAGTGCCAAACCGTCCAAATCAGCCACTTGGTCAGAGCCAATAACCACAGATTCGGGGAATTTTTGCGCTACAGCATGTGCTTTGGCTAACGCTAGCCGTTGGGCAAGTTGCAAGGGCGATTCGCCACTCATCGCTGTTTCGTCCACTTCAGGCGCTTGCACATTGAAGGGAATGCGCAGCCGATTCAGTAGCTCTCGTCGGTAAACCGAGGTCGATCCTAAAATCACGGTGCGATTTTGAATTTCTAAAGTTGTCATAAACATGCCATAAAACAATTATTTAAGAGGGTATTTTCGCACTCGTTGGTACACTTGCAGAGCAACAAAGGAAATAACGAGTGACTGTATGGCAGAGTTAAAAAAAGATTTAAGTTTGAATTTTCGAGCAGATCGCCTCGATGTGGCGGGTTTGGCGCAGGCGAATGGTTATCTCAAAGGGCAAGATTCGCTACAAAAATATGAGCGTCTTAGGCAGGAATCATGCCGGCTAGGGACTGATTTAACCCCTTCAGAGAGTATTGTTTGGCAGGCTGATGGCGAGCTGGTTGAAAGCGTGGGTGACAACGTAGGTAATAAAGTCGCTCATAGTGTAAAAGTCAAGCCGCAAGTCTGGCTGCATTTAACGGCGCAAACGCATTTGCCGCAAACCTGCCAGCGCTGCTTGGGCGAAGTTTCTACACTTTTGGAGGTTGAGCGTTCTTACCGATTTGTGGCGGATGAGGCTACCGCTGAAGCTGAAGACGACGAATGTGATGAGGATTTACTGGCCATCAGCCGTGAACTTAATTTGCTTGAGTTGATTGAAGACGAGCTATTGATGGCTTTGCCGCAAGTGCCGTTGCACGAAGTTTGCCCTGCGATGCCAAAAATGTCTGCGGCTGATGCTGATTTTGAAGGGGATGCTGAAGCTGTTGGGGCTGGTAAACCCAACCCATTCGCTGTGCTGGCCTCTTTAAAAGGTAAGCAGGGGGGGTGAAAAGTAGCAATTTTGCTAGGAATGCGCTATAATCATGGGCTTCGCTGTGCTTAACTTGTGCAGCTAGAGTCACATCCAAGGTCATCTATATGTGGCACATTTTTAGTATCCAGTTAGCTTTTACAGTTTAGGAGCCACATCATGGCAGTTCAACAAAACAAAAAATCACCGTCTAAGCGCGGCATGCACCGTTCACACAACGCTTTGGTTGTGCCTGGTATCGCTGTCGAGCCAACAACTGGCGAAACACACTTGCGCCACCACATTAGCCCTAACGGTTTTTACCGTGGTCGCCAAGTGTTGAAAAACAAGTCTGACACGGCTGCTGAATAATTTTTTCAAGCGGGTAGGCAGCTTTTGGTGGGCTTTTTTTAGATGATTAAGCTCGTTTAATGGTCAAGTTAGCTGTCGACTGCATGGGTGGTGACCACGGTCCCATCGTTACTTTGGTGGCTTGTCGCCAGTTTCTTGACAAACACCCAGATGCCGAACTCTTGATGGTCGGCTTACCCGCTTCATTGGCGGGTTTTTCGCATGTACGTGCCACTATCGTGCCAGCTTCCGAGGTTGTGGGTATGGACGACCCGTTAGAAATCGCACTGCGCAAGAAAAAAGACTCTTCCATGCGCGTCGCCATCAACCAAGTGAAAGACGGCGCTGCTCAAGCGGCTGTTTCCGCTGGCAATACTGGCGCTTTGATGGCAATCTCCCGATTCGTTCTCAAAACCATTGACGGCATTGATCGCCCCGCCATTTCAGGTTTGGTGCCCAACGCCAAAGGGGAAGCCACCATGGTGCTTGATTTAGGTGCCAATGTAGACTGTACGGCAGAGCATTTGCTGCAATTTGCCGTGATGGGTTCTGCTTTGGTCTCGGTTTTACGCAACAACGAAACCCCAAGCGTAGGTTTGCTCAATATTGGTGAAGAAGACATCAAAGGTAGCGAAGTGATTAAGCAAGCGGGCGAATTGCTGCGCGCGGCCGCTGCTGCTGGTGATTTGAATTTCTACGGCAACGTTGAAGGTAACGATATTTTCAAGGGCACTGTCGATATTGTGGTGTGTGATGGCTTTGTGGGTAATGTTGCTTTGAAGACCACCGAAGGTGCAGCCTCCATGTTCGGCAGCTTTTTGAAAGCAGAGTTTTCTCGCAATATCTTCACCCGAATGGCTGCTATCTGCGCTTATCCGGTACTAAAAGCGTTTAAATTCCGTTTTGACCACAGACGTCACAACGGCGCTGCTTTGCTCGGTTTGCGTGGTTTGGTTTTTAAAAGCCACGGCTCTGCAGACGTTATGGCGTTTGAAAATGCGCTCAGCCGCGCTTATGAAGCGGCAAAACATGACTTGGTTGAACGCGTCAAAGCCCGTATCGCACATGCTGCGCCACTGTTGAATCGTAGCCAAACGGCAGCTTAGCTCTAACTTTTAGCTCTCTACAGCTTAGTTAGGCCTCTCTAAAAGCGCTGTTAAACTCAGTCACTTGGATAACTTTTGGCAAATCTATTGCCCAGAATCTTTTGACGACTCAGCCATCTCAGACAAAAAATCAGCCCAATCAATTTGCGCGCTTTGCACGCATCACCGGTACAGGCAGCTTTTTGCCACCCAACCGCGTTACCAATGCCGATCTGGTTGCTCAGTTAGCGGCCACAGGTGTAGAAACCAGTGACGATTGGATCGTTGAACGCACCGGTATTCGCGCACGGCATTTTTCAGAACAAGGTGTTTTAACCAGTGAACTCGCGGTGGCAGCCGCTAAAAATGCCATGCAAGCGGCGGGTCTGCAAGCCAGCGACATTGATTTGATCATCGTCGCCACCTCCACGCCAGACATGGTTTTCCCTTCAACCGCCTGTATCGTACAAAATAAATTGGGCATCGCTGGCTGTGCGGCTTTCGATATTCAAGCAGTTTGCACAGGTTTTGTTTACGCGCTGTCGGTGGCCAACGCCATGATCCAATCGGGTGCGGCAAACAAGGCGCTCGTTATTGGTGCAGAGACCTTTTCTCGTATTTTGGACTTCAAAGACCGCACCACCTGCGTTCTGTTTGGCGACGGCGCTGGCGCAGTCGTCTTAGAAGCGTCCGACACACCGGGCATTTTGGCAACCGATTTGCATGCCGACGGCAAGCACGTGGGCATTTTGTGCGTGCCTGGCAATGTGGGCGGTGGCGCGGTGGAAGGCTCAGCGTTTTTGCAGATGGACGGGCAGGCTGTGTTCAAACTCGCGGTTGGCGTGTTGGCTGAAACCGCACGAACCACCTTGGCCAAAGCGGGTAAAACCGAGGCTGATATCGACTGGTTGATTCCGCACCAAGCCAATATCCGCATCATGACCAGCACAGCGAAAAAGCTCAAATTGGACATGAACAAGGTGGTGGTGACCGTCGATCAACATGGCAACACCTCTGCTGCATCGATTCCGCTGGCGTTGGACGCCGCTGTGCGCTCAGGGCAAGTCAAAAAGGGTCAAACGCTGATGTTGGAAGCCGTCGGTGGTGGTTTTACCTGGGGTTCTGCGCTGCTTGAATTTTAATGAAATCGCATAATATTGCTATACTTTTAATAGCTAATTAATGATTAAATACGCCGGATATAGTCATATATAATACTTAAAAATTGCTATATTATTTATAGCAAAATAATTTATAATACTTATAACTAAGGTAGTTCATGAAACCATTTGCATTCGTCTTCCCGGGTCAGGGTTCGCAATCAGTCGGCATGTTGGACGCTTGGGGTGACAACCCCATCGTGGCGCAAACGCTGCAAGAAGCCTCTGACGCCCTGGGTGAAGACATCGCCGCCCTCATCAAAAACGGCCCCAAAGAAGCGTTGGCTCTGACGACGAACACCCAGCCCGTCATGCTGGTTTCCGCAGTCGCGACTTACCGCGTTTGGTTGGCAGAGACGGGGCTTGTCCCTTCCGTTGTGGCAGGGCATTCGTTGGGTGAATACTCCGCTTTGGTCGCTTCGGGTGTTTTAACACTTGCCCAAGCCGCGCCGCTGGTACGTTTGCGCGCGCAAGCCATGCAAGATGCTGTGCCTGTTGGGCAGGGTGCCATGGCGGCGATTTTGGGTTTAGATGCTACAAAAATCATAGCTGTCTGTGCAGAGATTACATCGGCTAATGGGCTAAATGGATCTGTCCAAGCGGCAAATTTCAACGACCCCGGCCAAACCGTCATTTCTGGCAGCAAAGCCGCTGTAGACGCCGCGTGTGAGCAACTCAAAGCCGCCGGTGCCAAACGCGCCTTGATCCTGCCCGTTTCCGCACCGTTTCACTCGCAACTGATGCGCCCAGCGGCAGAAAAGCTGCAAGAAGCCTTGAAATCCATCACCTTTGCAGCGCCGCAGATTCCAGTCGTCAACAACATCGATGTCAGCGTGCAAACGGACGCCGCCGCCATCAAAGACGCCCTCTATCGCCAAGCTTTTGGCCCTGTGCGCTGGGTGGAGTGTATTGCTGCGATCAAAGCGCGGGGTCTAAGTGACGGATTGACAACCATTGTGGAGTGCGGCCCTGGCAAGATATTGGCAGGTTTGGTCAAGCGGATTGATGCTGAATTGACTGGCGCGGCACTGTTTGATCCGGCGAGTTTGGCTGAGGTTAAAGCGCTAGTCCAAGGCTAAAAGGGCTAAATCCCTCAAGTTAAAGTCAAGTAAAGTTAAAAATTCGAAGAATAGGAGAAATTTATGACCATCAACGTATCTAACCAAGTCGCCTTAGTCACAGGCGCATCGCGCGGTATTGGCGCATCGATTGCGCTGACTTTGGCGGAAGCGGGCTACAAAGTTATCGGAACTGCGACCACAGACGACGGCGCAGCCAAAATTTCAGCAGCTTTAGCGGCCTTTCCGAGTTGTAGTGGCAAAAACCTCAACGTTAACGACGCTGCTGCTGCTGAGGCACTGATTGATGCCATCACCAAAGAACACGGTGGTTTGCAGGTGCTGGTGAACAACGCCGGCATCACCCGCGACACTTTGGCCATGCGCATGAAGGACGAAGACTGGGATGCCGTGATGGACACCAATTTGAAAGCCGTTTTTCGCATGTCTCGCGCAGTGATGCGCACCATGATGAAACAACGCTATGGCCGCATCATCAACATCACCTCCGTGGTGGGCGCTTCTGGCAACGCTGGGCAGGCCAATTACGCGGCTGCCAAAGCAGGCGTGGCAGGCATGACGCGTGCTTTGGCGCGAGAGCTGGGCAGCCGTGGGATCACGGTGAACTGCATTGCCCCAGGTTTTATTGAAACAGACATGACAGGCAGCTTGCCAGAAGAACAGCAAAAAACGCTGTTGAGCCAAATTCCGCTGGGACACTTGGGTAAACCAGCTGATATTGCTAACGCTGTTGCGTTCTTGGCATCACCCTTGGCGGGCTATGTGACGGGGCAAGAGCTGCATATCAACGGCGGCATGCACATGTCCTAAGGGCTTTGTAACTGTTCAGTAACAGGCTAGAGTGAATTTTTTTTTAGCTAAATCGATATAAACTCAGCTAAAAAGAACTCAAACTTAGCGTAAATTAAGGATTGATTTAGGGTATAGGCTCTAAGTTGGTTAAAATAACATTTTTCACAACCCTCAGAGGGAATACATGAGCGATATCGAAGCACGCGTTAAAAAAATCATTGCTGAACAACTCGGCGTTGAAGAATCACAAGTCACCGCAGAAAAGTCATTCGTGGCCGATCTGGGCGCTGACTCATTGGACACCGTTGAATTGGTGATGGCTTTGGAAGACGAGTTTGGTATTGAAATTCCAGACGAAGAAGCCGAAAAAATTACAACCGTGAAAAACGCGATTGACTACGCTGTTGCAAACCCTAAAGCGTAATTACGTTAAGCGTTACAAAAGCGTCATCCTTAAAACGTAGTTTGATACGTTTTAACAAAGGTGGACAAACTCACACAGCCGCTACGGTTTGATGTCTGTTTGTCCATTTTGTCGTTAAAACTGCTGTTTTTTAAGTAGTATCTGTTTGTTGTGATTTGGTGCGGTTTTGCATCAAAGTTCTTTTGATCATTTTTTCGGAGCATCCCTTTTATGTCTCGTAGACGCGTCGTTGTGACTGGTTTAGGTTGTGTTAGCCCAGTGGGCAACACCGTAGAGGCATCTTGGGCAGCCTTGCTGGCCGGAAAATCAGGCATTGCCAAAATCACCGGCTTTGACGCCAGCGCCTTCACCACACATTTCGCAGGTGAGGTCAAAGACTTCAAAATTGAAGACTACATCCCCGAAAAAGAAGCGCGCCACATGGGCCGCTTCATCCACATGGGCATGGCAGCCGCTTGCCAAGCCGTGGCAGATTCAGGCTTGGCAACAGGTGATGCGCTGAGCGAAGAAGAAGCTACGCGCATCGGCTGCAACATCGGCTCAGGTATTGGCGGTTTGCCCACCATTGAGGCTACGCATATTGAATACGTGAACCGTGGTCCGCGCCGCATCACGCCTTTCTTCGTTCCAGCCTCCATCATCAATATGATTTCGGGCAATGTATCGATCAAATTTGGCTTCAAAGGACCAAACATTGCCGTTGTCACCGCTTGCACCACAGGCTTGCACGCGATTGGTACATCGGCGCGCATGATTGAATACGGCGACTGCGATGTCATGATCGCAGGCGGTGCTGAGTCCACCACCTCACCGCTGGGTTTGGGTGGCTTTGCCGCAGCCCGCGCTTTGAGCACGCGCAATGACGACCCCGCCACCGCATCGCGCCCGTGGGACAAAGACCGTGATGGTTTTGTCTTGGGCGAAGGCGCTGGCGTTTTGGTGCTGGAAGAATACGAGCACGCCAAAGCGCGTGGTGCAAAAATTTACGCTGAAGTGGCCGGCTTTGGCATGACGGGCGACGCTTATCACATGACTGCGCCTAATGTGGACGGTCCGCGCCGTTCCATGCAAATGGCGTTGAAAAATGCGGGTGTCAATGCAGACAGCGTGGATTACATCAACGCACATGGCACATCAACACCCCTGGGCGATTTGAACGAAACCAATGCGATCAAGTTGGCTTTTGGTGACCATGCCAAGAAGACGGTGGTCAACTCCACCAAATCGATGACCGGGCATTTGCTAGGCGGCGCAGGCGGTATTGAGAGCGTTTTCACGGCCTTGGCGATTTATCACCAAAAGAGCCCGCCCACCATCAATATCTTCAACCAAGACCCTGAGTGCGATTTGGATTACTGCGCCAACACCGCGCGTGATCTCAAGATCGAAGTTGCTGTGAAAAACAACTTCGGCTTTGGCGGCACCAACGGTACTTTGGTCTTCAAACGCCTGCGTTAATTTTCTGAACCACCACCTCGCGCCAGCCGTCAGCTACGCCACAGGGGGAGCTGGTTATTTGAGGTGGCTGCTCGCTGGCATCGTGTTGTTAGGAGCTGCATCACTGGGCTTGTTCGGCTATTTCAGCGGTCCAGCTTCTAAATTACTGACTTGGCAATGGGTTTTGTTGGCAGGTGTTTGGTTCTTCAGCACTGCGGCAGCTTGGCGTTTTTTGCGCCATCTGCCACAGGGCGAGCTCGATTTTGATGGCGAAAACTGGTATTTCGAAAACAAAGTGGATCAAATAGATCAAGTAGGCACTGTCAGCATTCGGTTTGACGGGCAAAGTGGCATGCTGTTGCGGTTTGAAAATGAGTTTAATTGCGTGCATTGGTTATGGCTGGAAGAACGATTTTCATCCAACCATTGGCATGACCTGCGCCGTGCTGTATATTCGCGCCCAGCCTTACAGAATTCGCTCCATTTAATATGACACCCCCTCCCAACCCATCTGGTGACCTGCCAGACGACGTGCTGCCCCCAGCTGCGCTAGAGCCAGACAGCGACGCCATGCTGGTCGAGCGTGCGGTGGCGGGCGACCAGCGGGCGTTTGAGCTGCTGGTCATCAAATACCAGCGGCGCATTCAGCGCTTGATTGGTCGCATGGTGCGTGATGTGGATTTGGTGGACGATATTGCGCAGGAAACCTTCATCCGCGCCTACCGCGCCCTGCCCAAATTTCGCGGAGAAGCGCAGTTTTACACTTGGTTGTACCGCATTGCGGTCAACACCAGCAAAAAGTTTTTACTGGAAATGAAGCGTGACCCTACCGTCTCCATTGGCGCTTTTGGTAACACTGACGAGGACAATGAAACTTTCCAGTCGAAAAACGAACCAATATCAGACGATACGCCCGAAACCCTGTTTGCGGCCAAAGAAATAGCCAGCGTGGTGAATGCCGCCATGATGGCGCTGCCCGAAGATTTGCGCCAAGCCATCACGCTGCGAGAGATTGATGGCATGAGCTACGAGGACATTGCGCAGCTAATGGCGTGCCCGATTGGTACAGTGCGCTCTAGGATTTTCAGGGCCAGAGAGGCGATTTCGGCCAAAGTGGGGCCGCTGTTAGAGAATCAAACGGGTAAACGGTGGTAATTGCTGTGGTGATAGCGTTGGTGATTAAAGATGGTGAAAAAGATGAATTTTGACAATAATTTAGCAAAAAACGTGTTGTTGAGCGAACTTCAAAAAGCACAAATCAGCGATTTGGCGGATGGCCAGTTGAGCGGCAACGCATTTGCCGATGCCATGGCGTTGCTAGACGTCAGCAGCCAAGCGCGCGCCTTCTGGTACGGTTTGCACGTGGCGGGTGATGCATTGCGCGGCGAAATAACAGCCAATGCAACAGCCAATACGGCGAATATCGCCAAAGACATGGCTTTTTTAGATACCTTCAGAGCAAATTTAACCAAAGAGCCGCTGTTAAAACCTGCCGTGAAACCGAGAGCAGAACCCATTGTTCAGTCCAACGCGCTGATTTCAGCCTTGCCAACAGCCAATGATTCGTTTTTCAATTGGAAATGGGTTGGTGGCTTGTCTGCAGCGGCTGCGGCAGTGGTTTTTAGTTGGAATTTGGTGGCAGCAACTTCAAATGCCCCAAATGGTTCAGGTGCGCAATTGGCGCAATCGGCTGTGCAGGCAGCGCCTGTAGCAACAGCAAGCACCGCCGGCGTGATGCTGCGCAGCCCACAGCTTGACGCTTTGATTGCCGCGCACAACCAAGCGGGCGGTAGCTCTGCGCTGCAAATGCCCTCTGGCTTTTTACGCAGTGCAACGTTCAATACGGGTATGCCGGCAACGGTTGTGATTGATAAATGAATATGAAAATGCCTTTTTTAGTGCATTTTAGGGCTATAGCCATTGTATTTGTTACTTGTATAGTTACTAATTCCATAGCAAGTGATGATTTAAGTGTAGCTAAACAGCAATCTACGCACAGCGCAGCTGCTGCAAATACGATGAAAGCAGCGCCGCTTGGTGGCTACAAATCTGTCAACGAATGGCTGGTTCGTATTCACGATGCTTCACGCAAGCGTGCTTACACAGGAACGTTTGTGGTATCTGTTGGTACAGACATGGCCAGTGCACGCATTTGGCATGTGTGCGATGGCGAGCAGCAAATGGAGCGGGTGGAATCGCTCACAGGTGCGCCGCGTTCGACCTTTAGGCGCAACAACCATGTCGTCACCTTTTTCCCAGATACCAAGGTCGCTCGCTCAGAAGAGCGTGAGTCATTGGGTATTTTCCCTAATTTTCTCAAATCTAACGACAGCGCGATTGCTGAGTTTTACAACATCAAAATGCTGGATGCGGAGCGGGTGGCGGGTTTTGAGGCTGAAGTGGTCCAGCTGGTAGCCAAAGACGCCTTGCGCTACAGCTACCGCATTTGGACCGAACGCAAAAGCGGTTTGGTTGTGAAGCTGCAAACTTTAGATGCTGTTGGCCGCGTGATTGAGCAAACTGCGTTTTCAGAGCTGAACCTAGATGCGCCTGTGAAGATGGAGAAACTGGCTGCGATGATGAACAACACCGCTGGCCACAAGCTAGAGCAGGTGGAAATGAGCAAAACGACGGCGATAGCGCAGGGTTGGAGCATGCCGCGCAGCGTGCCAGGTTTTGCATCGGTGAGTTGTTTTAAGCGGACGGACACGATGCAGTGGATTTTTTCAGATGGTCTGGCAACGGTATCGTTGTTTGCAGAGCCTTTTGACCGCAAACGCCACACCCAAGAAGGTGTGTGGGCTATGGGAGCCACACAAACGCTGACGAAACGCATGGATGACTGGTGGCTCACAGCGGTAGGCGAAGTGCCAGCGCCCACATTGAAGGTCTTTGCGCAGCAGTTGGAACGTAAGAAATAGTTTCGTTTAAAGTGATATTTTTAAGTTGGCAGTATTTATCGCATTCATCTCAATAATCGCAATAATCGTTAATTAGGTGGCATTTTCATGACTTCTATCAAGAGTTTAAATTCTAAGTTTGTGGGTTTATTAGGCTCTATTGCCTTAGCTGGCATGGTGTTTTTGCCTGTCACGGCAGGTGCGCAAATGCGTGGTTTGCCAGATTTCACGGAGCTAGTAGAGCAAGTTGGCCCCTCTGTGGTAAATATCAGAACCTTAGAGAAAGTCAGTAGCCGTGGGGCTAATAGTCCTGAAACAGACGAAGACATTCAAGAGCTGTTGCGTAAATTCTTTGGCGACCGTATGCCGGGCGGACCTAAAGCGGATCCTAAGGCTGACCCAAAAGCTGAAAAATCTGATCCCAAAACACCGAAGCGCCGAGTGCCAGAATCTAGAGAAGATCAGCCGCGCGGTGTGGGCTCAGGCTTTATATTGAGTTCGGATGGCTTGGTCATGACCAATGCCCATGTGGTTGATGGTGCGGACGAAGTGCTGGTGACGTTGACTGACAAACGCGAGTTCAAAGCCAAAATCATAGGCGCAGACAAACGCACTGATGTCGCTTTGATCAAAATCGAAGCCACTGGCTTGCCTGCGGTAAAGATTGGTGATGTGAATCGCCTCAAAGTCGGCGAGTGGGTGATGGCGATTGGTTCGCCGTTTGGTTTGGAAAACACAGTCACCGCCGGCATTGTCAGCGCCAAGCAGCGCGACACGGGTGATTATTTGCCCTTGATTCAGACCGACGTGGCGATCAACCCCGGTAACTCAGGCGGCCCGCTGATCAATATGCGTGGTGAGGTTGTGGGTATCAACAGCCAAATTTATTCACGCTCAGGCGGCTTCCAAGGCATTTCGTTCGCCATTCCTATCGACGAAGCAGCCCGCGTGAGTGACCAGCTGCGCACCACGGGTCGTGTGTCACGCGGACGTATCGGTGTGCAGATTGACCAAGTCAGCAAAGAGATTGC
>JAYUJX010000585.1:0-3784 GCA_043764955.1 Polaromonas sp. | reverse complement strand
AAATCCGTAAAAAAGGCAAAGTGCCGAAGAACGGCAGTCTGTTTTTCACGATTTTCCAGACCTTCATGTCGGGGCAGACCCTTCGACAGGCTCAGGGCGAACGGAGTGAACAGCCAGGATTGATCGAAAACCCTGTTCGCGGTGAGAAAACCGTTCGCGGTGAGAAAACCGTTCGTGGTGAGAAAACCGTTCGTGGTGAGCTTGTCGAACCACCGCCAGAAAAAGCTTATTATTTTGGCGACTACCCGCCGGATTTTTTTGACCTGGTCATCATCGACGAATGCCACCGTGGCGGCGCGAACGACGAAGGTAACTGGCGCGGTATTTTGGATTACTTCGCACCGGCGGTGCAGCTGGGGCTGACCGCCACACCCAAACGAAACGAAAACGCCGACACCTATGCCTATTTTGGCGAGCCAGTGTTTACCTATTCGCTGAAAGACGGCATCAACGACGGATTTTTGACACCGTTTCGCGTTAAACAAATCGCCACCACGCTGGATGATTACGTGTATACGTCAGACGACACGCTGGTGGAAGGCGAGATTGAGCAGGGCCGGCGCTATGCAGAGCCTGACTTTAACAAAGTGATTGAAATCCAGGAGCGGGAGAAGAAGCGGGTCGAGATTTTCATGTCGCTGATCGACCAGCGCGAGAAAACGCTGGTGTTTTGTGCCACGCAAGCGCACGCGCTGGCGGTGCGCGATTTGATCAACCAGCTCAAAACCAGCAAAGACCCGAGCTATTGCCAGCGTGTCACCGCCAACGATGGGGCGCTGGGCGACGGTTATTTGCGCGATTTTCAGGACAACGAGAAGACCATCCCGACCATTTTGACCACCTCGCAAAAGCTGTCCACCGGTGTGGATGCCCGCAATGTGCGCAACATTGTGCTGATGCGGCCGGTGAATTCGATGATCGAGTTCAAACAGATCATCGGGCGCGGCACGCGGCTGTATGAGGGCAAGGATTACTTCACGATTTACGACTTTGTGCGGGCGCACCACCATTTCAGCGACCCGGCGTGGGATGGCGAGCCGATAGCCGTGGAGGTTGAAGGTGATACACCCATCTTTAGACCAGAGACACCGCCACGCCAGCCACCGGAAGCGCGTGAACCGGGCGCGGCGTACGAAGTTAGGCAGAAAATCCAGGTCAAACTGGCAGACGGCAAGGCACGCAGCATCCAGCACATGATGGTGACGAGTTTTTGGCATCCGGATGGCGCACCAATGTCGTCACAGCAGTTCATGACCTCGCTGTTTGGCCAAATACCCGAATTTTTCAAAGACGAAGACGAGTTGCGCAGCCTGTGGAGTGAGCCGTCCACCCGCCGCAAGCTGCTGGAAGGGCTGGCCGACAAGGGCTTTGGCCGCGACCAGCTGCGCGAGATGCAAAAAATCATAGACGCGGAAAAGAGCGATTTGTACGACGTGCTCGCCCACGTGGCCTATGCCCAAGCACCGCTGAGCCGCCAAGAGCGGGCACAGCGCGCCAACCTGCGTATCAGCACGCAGTTTGCGAGCAAGCAGCAGGCTTTCTTGTCATTTGTGCTGTTGCATTACGTCAGCGAAGGGGTGGAAGAGCTGGATCTGGCCAAGCTGACGCCGCTGCTCAAACTCAAATACCACGACTCGATGGCCGACGCGGTGGCTGATTTGGGCAAACCTGAAGATATTGGGCAGGTGTTTGCAGGGTTTCAGAAGTATTTGTACCAAGCGAATAGTTTACAAGGTTAACAAAATACTATAAATTTAATAGCGTCTTAGGCAATAAATACGCCGGCTAGAGTCATATTTACAGGGTAAAAAAGCCTAAAAACAGAGAACATACGTACATGGACAAACTTCGCATCGACAAATGGCTGTGGGCGGCGCGGTTTTACAAGACGCGGTCGCTGGCGGGGGAGGAGATTGACAAGGGGCGGGTGCGTATCAACGATGTGCAGGCAAAGCCGTCCAAAGAGGTGAAGGTGGGCGATGTGGTGGCTATGCGCTCTGGGCCTACGATTCGCACCGTCACGGTTTTGGGCATCAGCGCCCAGCGCGGCGGCGCACCGGCTGCTGCGCTGATGTTTGCAGAAACTTTTGAGAGCATCGCCGCCAGAGAGCGGGCTGCCGAGCAGCGGCGGCTGAACCCCGAGCCGTCCGCAGCGCTAGAGCATGGCCGCCCAACCAAGCGGGACAGGCGGGATTTGGACAAGGCCAAACAAGGCAAAAACAATTGGGGTGATCGCTGGAGCGCCAGTTACGAGCCTTGAAGCTTTTGCCAATTACTTTTCAAAAAATCCCCAATCACGGCTTCCAACGTTTTAACAACAACGCATTGCTCATCACACTGACCGAGCTCAATGCCATCGCCGCACCAGCCACCACGGGGTTTAAAAATCCAAACGCCGCCAGTGGAATGCCGGCCACGTTGTAGGCAAAAGCCCAAAACAGGTTTTGGCGGATTTTGGCGACCGTGCGGTCGGAAATATCCAGCGCAGCGGCTACCAAAGCGGGGTCACCACGCATCAGGGTGATGCCAGCGGCGTGCATCGCCACATCGGTGCCGTTGGACATGGCCATGCCGACATCGGCAGCGGCTAAGGCGGGTGCGTCGTTCACGCCGTCACCAACCATGGCAACTGTATGGCCGCCCTCTTTCAGCTTGGCAATCAACGCGGCTTTGTCGCCCGGCAGCACTTCGGCCATGACTTCGCCCTCCTCGGGGCGCAAACCCAATCTGTGCGCCATGGCTTCGGCAGCGCCACGGTTGTCACCCGACACCATGATGGTTTTGATGCCGCGTTGGCGCAGCAATGCCAAGGCTTCTTTCGCGCCCGGTTTGGGTTCGTCACCAAAGGCCATCAGGGCTTTGAGGGTCAAACCTGCCGTGGTGCGCTGCGCCATGGCGGAGACGGTGGCGCCTTGTTGCTGCAAATCTGCGGCTTTGCTGGCCAAAGCGCCCAAGTCGATTTTTAGTTCTTGCATCCAGCGCAGGCTGCCGATCAGGTAACTGTCCACACCGACCTCGCCTTCGCTGCCGCGCCCCGGTACGGCGCGCACGTTGTCTGGAGAAGGAATAGGCAAATCGCGGGCTTTGGCGGCGTCAACCACGGCACGTGCTAGTGGGTGCTCGCTGCCGCTTTGTAGGCTGGCGGCCATGCTGAGAAGTTGAGAGTCGTCTGTGCTTGCACCAGCAAGTACAAACGCCGTTAAGCGCGGTTTACCTTGAGTCAGCGTGCCGGTTTTGTCGAAGGCGATCACGTCAACCTTGTGCGCCAGCTCCAGCGCTTGCGCGTCTTTGATCAGCATGCCGTATTTCGCCGCCACACCCGTGCCTGCCATGATGGCGGTGGGCGTGGCCAGCCCGAGTGCGCAGGGGCAGGCGATGATCAAAACGGCGACGGCGCGAATCACGGCCAGTTCAAACGAATGCCCCGTCAGCCACCAACCTAGCAGCGTGACGATGGCGATGCCCAAAACGACAGGGACAAAAACAGCGCTGACTTGGTCCACCAGCCGCTGAATCGGCGCTTTCGCTGCTTGCGCGTCTTCCACCAAGCGGATGATGTGCGACAGCACCGTCTCGCTGCCAACGGCTTTGACCTGCATCACCAAGCGGCCATCGCCGTTGATGGATCCGCCGGTTAATTTTGAGTCGGGTTCTTTGTGCACAGGCACAGATTCACCTGTCAACATCGACTCATCCACTTGCGAGTGGCCTTCCAGCAGCACACCGTCCACCGGCAAACGCTCGCCTGGGCGCACCACCAGCTTGTCGCCCACCAGCACTTCGG
>JAYUJX010000584.1:0-1043 GCA_043764955.1 Polaromonas sp. | reverse complement strand
TGCGCTACCGTGGGTAGGTATGAGGTGGTCCGCCATTCGCGGCGTGCTGGCTTGGAAAAAGTTAAAGTGAAAACCCGCCATTATGGGATTCCTGCTGCGTCAACCCGTGCTTTCAATGCGTCGTGCGCTGCCTGCAAGGCAGTCAAGTTTGTCTGCAGGAGCGCAACCGTTGCGGTGAGCGCATTGATATTTGAGTTCTGAGCCGTTTGGCTAGAATCAAAGTTAGCTACCATAACCGACGCGTCAATCGTAGCAGTCAGCGCACCGTTAGGTGCTTTACTCAGAAGAAGCGAAACGCCGCTGCTCGTAGTGCTCGGATTGACTGTATGGATCGGAGGCCACCAGCTCGGAAGCTGTTGAACCAAACCATTGTCGATGACAAAACCGTCGATGCTGTGGTCGAGGCCGCTGGGTGTGGCACCGTCGAGGCCCGCTTGGCCTGCAGGTATTGTGATGTTGAGTATGGCCGCATTGTTGGTGCCTATGTTTACGACACTGGCCGCAGACCCGGGTTGTCCTGTCGTAACCGTGCCAATTGCGATGGTCCCTGCCGCGCCGGTATCGCCTTTAGGTCCGTCAAGACCGGAGCCACCGCCAGTCCCACTGCCGCTAGCTGGGCAGCAAGGATCTGGGGTGTAAAGAAACGGATCGCCGCTTTCGACGTAAGAGATACAGCCCGAGGCGTTTGTGTGTATCGTTGCATTCGTGTAGACTTTATTTGTTGGCAAGCCGCAGGTAGGCGTAGGCACAGACGTGATCGGGGGCGTAGCCACAGGAACAGTTGTGTCGCATACGGGATCGGTGCAGATTGGATTTGCCATGTTATTTTGGGTTCTCTAAAAGGTCTTCTTGACGCATAGCCACACCAAGCATTTCAAAGAACAGCTTGTAGTGTATGGCTGAAGTGCTGTCCGCGCTACCGGCGTGGCGATCGCCCGAGAGCATGCGTGCCAAAACGTAATGCCAAGCAGCGGTGTGAATGAATGACCCGCTATCAATCTCGGTAGTGACGGTAGACGCTTCCGTAGCATTGCCTGCTTTGG
>JAYUJX010000583.1:0-1045 GCA_043764955.1 Polaromonas sp. | reverse complement strand
TTGGTGGGCTTTATTACCAACTCTAGGTGCAGCATTGATGATCGCAGCTGGCTCACGAGCTTGGTTAAATCGATTCGTGCTGTCAAATCGCTTATTGGTATGGATTGGTTTGATCAGTTTCCCGCTTTACTTATGGCATTGGCCACTGTTGTCTTTTGCTCGCATCATGCAAAACGAAACGCCATCACCAGAGATTCGAGTTGCGGCGCTACTCCTATCGGTTGTATTAGCTTGGCTGACTTTTGTTATGCTAGAAAAACCTATTCGACATGGCAGACGACACGACGTTACAGCAAAAGAACTCGCTCACTTTGAACTTAAAAAACCTGCAATACTTATGCTTTTAATGTTGCTTATCGGCTTGTTTGGTTATCACGCCTACAGCAGAGATGGCTACAGATTCAGAGCTGGTTTTAAAAAATTTGAACAACAAAACAATGGTTTTAATTGGGATGATGCAGCAAAGTATGCCAATGCCGCAAAGGATGATCCACCCCATTTCACACGCGATGTCGTACTGATTGGCGACAGTCATGCACAAGCTATTTTTGGTGGATTCAGTGAGCTATTTAAAAAACACAATACCCGTTTGCAACTGAGAGCCGGCGCTGCATGCCCGCCATTTTACGATTTGATCGTTCAGCATATTGGGCATGAAGAAGAATGTAAAGATGTGATGAATGGATTCTTAGAGGAATCTATCAAAGACGACGCCATAAAAACTGTTATTTTGACAAGCAGAGGACCGCTCTATCTAACGGGTCAAGGTTTTGGTGATGGCGATGCTATTTCCCTGAAAATAAAATCAAAATTTGCCAAGGCAAAATCAGACGGAGACTATACCGATGTTTTCTCAGATGCCATGACAAGAACGCTCAGCATGCTGACGAACGCCAATAAAAAAATTATCTTTATGGTTGATGCTCCAGAGATGGGGTTTGCACCGGAGACGTGCGTTGATGTAAGACCCTTTAAACTCATAGACAACAAAAAATCTACCTGCGGAATATCAAGGGAAATTTTTGACAAACGAAATGCTGGTTAT
>JAYUJX010000582.1:0-3791 GCA_043764955.1 Polaromonas sp. | reverse complement strand
CATCACCACCACGCTTGATTGCCTCACCTCTGGCCATGGCAAGTGAAGCCTGAAACTCGGCAGTGGCAGATTGAATTCTGTTAGATTGAATCAATTCTTGAAAGTTTGGTAAAGCTAGCGTGATCAACACAGCCAAAACTGCTAGAGTTACCATTAATTCAATTAAAGTGAAACCTGTAGGTAACTTGTGTGTTTTGTTAACTGTTACCTTATTGTTTTTTTGAAACAAGCAAAGGTGAGTCAATGCGACTTTGTTGAAAAAAATCATAGAAAAAACTGACTTCAATAGTTGTAACAAATACATATAATATTATGTGTAAAACTGCTCTGAATTTACTTACCATTTGTCGGCTAGAACATGCCGCTAGTCAATTGTGTTAAAAAATAGGTGAAATTTCACACACAAATTGAATGCTAGAGTAAGCGACCCACCTCATCCACCAGCGTCTTGAACTCATCAATATCCTCAAAACTGCGGTAAACGCTGGCAAAGCGCACATAGGCCACTTTGTCGAGTTTGCGAAGCTCGCGCATGACCATTTCGCCCAAACGGGTGGAGGCGATTTCTCTGTCGCCTAGGTTGAGGAGTTTTTCTTCGATGCGCTCTATGGCGTTGTCGACCTGTTCGGTGCTGACGGGGCGCTTGCGCAGGGCTAGGTTGAACGAGGCGATGAGTTTGACGCGCTCGTAATCGATGCGTCTGCCGTCTTTTTTGACGACGAAGGGGAAGTTGAGGTCGGGACGCTCATACGTGGTGAAGCGCTTTTCACAGGCCGCGCATTGGCGGCGTCTGCGGATGAAGCTGCCGTCTTCAGACTCACGCGTTTCAACCACTTGGGTGTCGGTGTGTGAGCAGAAGGGGCATTTCATCCGGTTTATTTACTTAATCTTGCTTAATTACTTGTAAACAGGGAATCTAGCCGTCAAAGCATTTACTTTTGCGCGAACAGTTTCGATATTCGCTGCATCCCGTGGGTTATCCAGCACATCTGCGACCAAATTAGCCGTGTAGCGGGCTTCTTCGTCTTTGAAGCCGCGTGTTGTCATTGCTGGTGTGCCGATACGGATACCGCTTGTGACCATCGGTTTTTCTGGGTCGTTCGGGATGCCGTTTTTGTTGATGGTCATGTGCGCGCTGCCCAAAACGGCTTCGGCTTCTTTGCCTGTGATATTTTTGTTGCGCAGGTCAACCAACATGACGTGGCTTTCTGTGCGTCCGCTGACGATGCGCAAACCGCGTGAAACCAGGGTTTCGGCAATTATTTGGGCATTTTTAAGCACTTGCTGCTGGTAGATTTTGAAATCTGGCTGCAACGCTTCTTTGAACGCGATCGCTTTAGCGGCGATCACATGCATCAGCGGGCCGCCTTGCAAGCCTGGGAAAACGGCGCTGTTGATGACTTTTTCGTGTTGTGCCTTCATCAAAATGATTCCGCCGCGTGGACCGCGCAGGCTCTTGTGGGTGGTGGAGGTGACGATGTCGGCATGCGGCACGGGGTTAGGATAGACGCCAGCGGCGATCAAACCTGCATAGTGCGCCATGTCGACCATGAAAATCGCGCCTACATCCTTTGCCACCTTGGCAAAACGTTCAAAATCTATAGCAAGAGAGTAAGCAGATGCGCCGGCTATGATCAGTTTTGGTTTGGATTCATGGGCTTTGCGCTCCATTGCGTCGTAGTCAATCGCTTCGTTGGCGTCAAGCCCATAGCTGACCACATTGAACCACTTGCCACTCATGTTCAGTGGCATGCCGTGGGTTAGATGGCCGCCTTCGGCCAAGCTCATGCCCATGATGGTGTCGCCGGGCTTTAAGAATGCTAAAAATACTGCTTGGTTGGCTGATGCGCCGCAATGCGGTTGCACGTTAGCGGCATCTGCACCAAAAATCTGTTTCACGCGGTCAATGGCCAATTGCTCGGCGATATCGACATACTCACAGCCACCGTAGTAGCGCTTGCCCGGGTAGCCTTCGGCGTATTTGTTGGTCAGCTGGCTGCCTTGCGCGGCCATGACGGCGGGGGAGGCGTAGTTTTCAGAGGCAATCAGCTCGATGTGGTGCTCTTGGCGGGCGTTTTCTTGCAAAATCGCTGCATAAAGCTCAGGGTCGGTTTGCTCGATGAGAATGTTACGGTTGTACATGGGTTCAGTCCAATCATGAAATTTACAGGCGCTATGGCTTTGTTGTTCACGCGCTTTAGAGTTAGCTGTAAACGCAAAAGTCTGCCCAGGCGAACGGCTGATCACTGGCAACTACACCTTAGTTAGTAGCCAGCGGTACGCTTCCCAGTGGTTTGCTATAGAGTTCCCACATCAACAAAAAGCCCTCAATATCGTACATTTTTGTACAGTGAGAGCTTTTGCCTATCGCCAGTTGCGTACCCTGCTAGTGTAGCAAAGTTCGCCTAAACGTTTACAAGTTTACAAAGCAGCGATTTTCTCAACAGATGCTTCCACAGCAGGCTTAGCGGGTGCCATGACGGGTAACAGGACAGGCTGTGTGTCTGCTGTAGGCGCTTTGGCTCGAATCATCGTTGGCTCGGCATTTGGCTCCACTTTACGCTGTGGCGCTGCCTTGCCGTGGGCGACTTGGTACAAGCGGGCGTATTCGGCAACGACTTTGCTGGCGTAGCCGCCATCGCTCGCCATATTGGCAGCACCAACGTAGTGTTTCAGCCCACCTTCAATGGAGCCGGCTTGCGCGATGCAGCCTTGCAGTACTTTGACGCCGACGCGCAAATTGGTAATGGGGTCAAAAGCGGCGAGTTTGCCGCCAAAGCCTTCGTACTTGTCGCTGTGGATCTTAGTCATTACCTGCATCAAACCCTGCGCACCCACTGGGCTTTGGGCAAACGGGTTGAAACCTGATTCAATGGCCATGATCGCCAAAATCAGTGTAGGCTCTAATTTTGCCTTTGCCCCAATGGCGTAGGCTTCAGCCACCAAGGCGCTGAGTGGTTCAGGGGCAACTTTGTACTTTTTGCTCAACCAAAAGGCCACAGCGGCTTGTTGCTTAGGTAAGTCGGCCGGGTCAGTGGCGGTGGCACGGTCGCTGGCATCTAGATCGGCGATAGCCACTTCTTCCTCGTCTTCAGTGGCAGAAGTAGCAGTGGTAAACACGGTGTGGCGCACTTGCAGCCAGCTCAGTAGTTTTGTTTCTCCGGCGTAGCGCAGGTCTGGACGACCCAAAAGTACTAAAACCAAAATTGCGGCTGTCAAGCCAATCACGGCAAAACCGTTGTGGAAAATTTCAAAAAATCCGTCAGCAGTGTCTTTTACTGCTGTTTTCAAGTTTATTTTCAGGCCTTGGTTAAAAGCGGCCAGTTGATTCAGAGCTTTCATGAAGCATGTCCTTTTCTTTGCGGATCGGTTTGCAAGCGCAGCCAATATGGTGAGCGGGTTTGCAGGCCAACAACGTTTCAGTTGGGTACGCGGGCTATCGTGCTATCCTTTTTATGACGATGAACCATGCCGGATATCGGCAACGAGTTCGGAATACTTTTGTGTACCTGGGTAAACCCTAGATTCCGGTGAATGGGCGAATTCTAAACGCGGTCATTAGATTAAGTCAAGCATATCAAATGCATTCTATATGCCAGAATATATTTATTTAACTGTATATTTATCCAGAAATACTGTTATTTCAAGGGTTTAGACGTGTTTGCCTAGGATTTACTTGAGTTGTCAGCGTTGTAAAAATTAGAAAGTGTCTGTCAATTTATTCAAACAAGTCAAAGAATAGCGTAGAAGTCACTGTTTTACAGCCGGCTTGGATGCACGATAATAGAGGG
>JAYUJX010000581.1:0-1046 GCA_043764955.1 Polaromonas sp. | reverse complement strand
AAAAAAACCAGCGGCTTTTTAGCAAGCTGGTTTTAAAGTGATGGGATCGATATATAACTGGCTTAAAACTTATATTGCAGTCCCAAGCCTACAAATTTATCGTCACTCCATGCAGGATGTGGCTGGTTTTTACTGCGTTTGAAGCTCATGTCAGCGTCTCCGCGTAAGCTGAGTGCTGGCGTCAAGTCATAGGTGAAACCAAGACCCAGTGTAGGCCTAGCCTCGCTTTTTGAATCATTACCAAATTTATGATCGACATACGCAGCACCTAATTTAGCAAAAATACGTGTTTGGGGTGTCAATTGAGTCCCCATCGTTAAACGCGCACCCACTGCAGATGTGTTGCTTGTTCCCGACGTTGTAGTGCCGCTGTACGTGTGGCTTTTTGCAGCTTGGGCGTAAATTTCACCGCCAAATATGGCATTGAAATTCATGCCGGCACCTATCTGCCCGACTAAAAGCGTGGCGTTGTCGCCATCAACATGGCAAATTGCGTCATTTTGAGCTGCTACGACACCAAAAATATAAGGCTTCATGCGGGGCGGCGGCATGGGTGTAGGTGGTGCGACAACGACCATAGGCGGTATAGGCGCTGGTGGCTCTACCACGACAATAGCCGCAGGTGCTGCAGCCACGATGGCGGGTGCGGGCGGTGGTGCAACGGCAACTGGCGGCGGGGCAGGCATGCTGACAGCTCGTGGCACGGCGGCAGAAAAGCGATTGTCGCAACCTTGCATGCTGACGCGCACAATGTTGCCGCTGGCATCCAAATAAGTATTTAACGGCATGGACGGGCTGAAAGGAACATATTTACCTTGCAACTTGCGGTCTACACCAACGCGGCCATTTTGCTTGCCAACACCCACATCGCAAGCACCCAAGCGGTATTGGTCGCCCAAATCGCTAATGCGCGACGTTTTCACGCTTCGCTCACCCTTTTGGCGCATGGGTTTGTTTTTAGCTTCAGGTACGTAAAAGCGAGCTGTGCCGTTTTGTACGGCAGCGTCGCATTCGGCAGCGGTGTCATAGGCCGTATTGCCGCGAGC
>JAYUJX010000580.1:0-3799 GCA_043764955.1 Polaromonas sp. | reverse complement strand
TCAGCCCGATACGGGCGAACGGGTGGCTGAACGCTGGACCTTATAGTCGTAGTCATCGTCGTACTCAACCGTGCCGAAAAAATCCAGCAATTTCAACTGCTTACGTCGCTGCACGTACTCCAGCAAAGCCTGCGTCACCACGTCTTTCTTGGTGCGCTGGCCGCCGAGCTGACGAGCTTCTTCAATCAAACTGTCGTCTAAAGCTAAGTTGGTGGCCATTTTTACGTTCTATTATTTGTTTTTGCCATTTTTACACATAATTTCACACATCACAATGTGTGAATATTGATGTGATTTCTAAAACAACTCAAAAATAGAGACAAAAATGCATCAAGCCTTCGTATTTATTGATTGAGCAGCTATCAAATAAATATCAAATCACCCTCTCCCCACAAACGGCATATTCGTCGCCATCACCGTGTGAAACAGCACATTCGCGTTCAGCGGCAGACTGGCCATGTAGACCACCGATTGGCCGACAATGCTGACGTCCATCAAGGGTTCGATTTCAATATTGCCGTTGGCTTGCAAGATACCTGTGGCCATGCGGGCGGCCATTTCTGTGGCGGCATTGCCTATGTCTATTTGGCCTACTGCTATGTCGTATTTACGGCCGTCTAGGCTGGCGGTCTTGGTCATGCCGCGCACGCCGTGCTTGGTGGCTGTGTAGGCGATGGAGTTGGGGCGTGGGGTGGTGGATGAAATGGAGCCGTTGTTGATGATGCGGCCGCCGCGTGGGGTTTGCGCTTTCATGGTTTTGAAGGCTTGCTGGATGCACAAAAACATGCCGGTGAGGTTGATGTCCACCACGTTTTTCCATTGCTCAACGGTCCAGTCTTCAAACGAGCCGGGTGGGTTGCCAACGCCGGCGTTGTTGAACAACACATCGACGCGGCCAAAGGCATTGACCGTGGCGGCGAAGAGCGCTTGCACAGATTCGACTTTGGAGACGTCGGTTGATACGGCCAATGCTTTTGCAACGTGGCCTGTATTAGCGCCAGATTGGGTGATGACTTCTTGCAGCGGCTCGACGCGACGACCGGCTAAAACGACGTTGTAACCAGCGGCCAAGAGCGCCAAGGCTGCGGCTTTGCCTACGCCTGAGCCGGCGCCTGTGACGATGGCTACTTTAGGAGCCGAATTTACCGTAGTGTTTGAAGGTGTTGTCATGTTTTTGTGAAATTTACGTTTTTGTTAACGTTGCAGTTTATCTTCTTGATTTCGATTTTTTCTTAAAAACGCCAGCGTTGTTTTCCTTTTTAGCCGCTACTTTCTCGCTGCTCTTCTTCATCGAATTCATCGGACCGGGGCCGGACAGGCTGGAAAGACCCGTTTTGCTGACGGCAGAGGTAGATTTGCTGGACTTTTTCGCTTTGCTTTTGCGCTCAGCCACTGCTGATTTAGGCGATTTTCCTGACGAATTAGCATTACCAGAGTGGCTGGTTTTGCTTCTATCTGAGCGTGGCGCGCCGTAGGATGCTGACGATTTTTCGCCACCGTAGCCTTTGTCTTTCATGGCGCGGGCGAGCAAGTCGTCACCCTTGGGGACGAATCTGAAGTCGATTTTTCTGGCGTCCAAATCAACCTTGCTGACCTGTACGCGCACCCGTGTGCCGATGGCGTATTTGATGCCGGTACGCTCGCCGCGCAGCTCTTGGCGGGCTTCGTCGAACTTGAAGTACTCGCCACCCAGCTCGGTGATGTGGATCAAGCCTTCGACGTACATCGCATCCAAGGTGATGAACAAGCCAAAGCTGGTGACGGAGCTGACCACGCCGTCAAACTCTTCGCCCAAATACTCGCGCATGTACTTGCATTTGAGCCAGGCTTCCACGTCGCGGCTGGCTTCGTCGGCGCGACGCTCGTTGGCGCTGCAATGCAGGCCAGCGGCTTGCCAAGCCGTTACTTCTTTGGTGGGAGCGACAGTTTTTTCTAATTTGTTCGCTGGCGCTTTGACGCGAGACGCCAAACGCTTCGCCAACTTATCTTGCGCCTCGCCCGGTGTGGGCAACGTTGGTAACTTGTACTTGCCGTTGGTCAGGATCGCTTTAATGACGCGGTGTACCAGCAAGTCGGGGTAACGGCGAATCGGGCTGGTGAAATGCGTGTACGCGTCATAAGCCAAGCCAAAATGCCCGCTGTTGCTCGGCGTGTAGATGGCTTGCGACATGGAACGCAGCAGCATGGTGTGGATTTGCAGCGCATCGGGTCGGTCTTTGGTAGCCAGCGCGATGGCTTGGAATTCACCCGGTTTGGGGTCGTCGCCAATCGTCTGCGGCAGGCCAGTCGCCTTGAGGTAATTGCGCAGGGTCTCAATCTTTTCAGGCGTGGGGCCTTCGTGCACGCGGAACAAGCCGGCGTGTTTGCTTTGGGCGATGTAGTCGGCACTGCAGACATTAGCAGCCAGCATGGCCTCTTCAATCAAGCGATGCGCTTCGTTGCGGCTGCGGGCTATGATTTTTTCAATGCGGCCGTTTTCGTCGCAGACGATCTGCGTCTCGGTCGTTTCAAAATCAACCGCACCACGCACCGCGCGGGACGACAACAGCGCTTTGTACACATCGCTTAAATTCAGCAGATCTTGCACCCGCGCCTTGCGTTTGGCGGCTTCAGGGCCTTTGGTATTGCTCAAAATTGCGGCAACTTCGGTGTAGGTAAAGCGCGCGTGGCTGAACATCACCGCTGGATAAAACTGGTAGGCATGCACGTCGCCCTTGGCGGTGACCAGCATGTCGCAGACCATGCACAGTCGCTCGACATCGGGGTTGAGCGAGCACAGGCCGTTCGACAGCTTTTCTGGCAGCATGGGGATAACGCGGCGCGGGAAGTACACGCTGGTGGCGCGGTCGTAGGCGTCAATGTCGATGGCCGAGCCATTTTCAACGTAGTTACTCACATCCGCAATGGCGACCAGCAAGCGCCAGCCTTTGCTGCGCCCTACTTTGGCGGGCTCGCAGTAGACGGCATCGTCAAAATCTCGGGCGTCTTCGCCGTCAATGGTGACGAGGGGCACATCGGTCAAATCAACACGGTCTTTTTTGTCTTGCGGGCGAACTTTGTCGGGCAGGGCTTTGGCTTGGGCTAGACAAGCGTCTGAAAAGATGTGCGGCACGCTGTATTTGCGCACGGCGATTTCAATTTCCATGCCTGGGTCATCCACCTCCCCCAGCACTTCGACCACGCGGCCAACGGGCTGGCCATACAAGGCTGGCTGCTCGGTCAACGCCACCACCACGACTTGGCCGGTTTTTGCGCCGCCCGTGCCGCCTTTGGGAATCAGCACATCTTGACCGTAGCGTTTATCCTCTGGCGCCATGATCCACATACCGCTTTCCTGCAGCAGCCGCCCGATGATGGGCTGGTCAGAGCGCGCCAAAATCTCGGTCACGCGCCCTTCGGGTCTGCCGCGTCTGTCTTGCCGCACGATACTGACCTTGACGTGGTCTTTGTGCAAAATACCGCGCATTTCATTGACGGGCAAGAAGATATCGGCCTCGCCGTCGTCTCGCACCACAAAGCCGTGGCCGTCTCTGTGCCCTTGGGCGATGCCGGAAACTTCAGCCAATAAACCTTTGCCAACGGAACTTTCGGTGCTATTCGCCCGATTCATGCTTTGTGTTTTGATACAATCATCCTTTTCCTGAAATTCAAAATTTTGTTTCAGTGCCACATGAGTTAAATATGGCACTTGGGACATCATGGGCCCAGGTGGCGGAATTGGTAGACGCACTAGTTTCAGGTACTAGCGAGTAACTTCGTGGGGGTTCGAGTCCCTTCCTGGGCACCAAATACTGAGTAG
>JAYUJX010000579.1:0-1050 GCA_043764955.1 Polaromonas sp. | reverse complement strand
GTACCGTAACCGGTGGGCTCACAACCATCATAGCGGACCAAATGAGCAATCTACCTATCGCAGTTTACGGTCTGTGGGCCACAATACTTTTTGGTACTCTCGGCTTGGTTGTTACGTACTACTTTAAAAACAAAGAGTACAAGATCAAGCTAGCCGATTTCAAAATGGCGCACAACGGCATTGATCCCGAAGAGTTCCTGTCCACTCAGCTAGCCGAACGGTGAGAACATTGATTAAGCTATCACCACACTTCGACCTGGACGAGTTCACAGTGTCGCAGTACGGTGATCGCCGTAACATTGACAACACCCCTGATGTCGTAGTGCTTGCCAACCTGCGCACAACAGCGGCAGGCATGGAGCTGGTGCGAGAAGCGCTAGGCAATAAGCCAATCAACATATCCAGCGCCTACCGTTCTGTGCGGATAAACAAAGGCATCGGCGGCACAGCCAAGAGCCAGCACTGCGAAGGCAAGGCCGTGGACTTTAAGTGTCCCGCCTTTGGCACACCGCTTGACATAGTAAACGCACTGCGCAAATCAGGCATCAAGTACGATCAGCTGATCCTTGAGTTCTGGCAGGGCGGACAAACGGGCTGGGTACACATATCATTTGCCCACAATCCCCGTATGCAGTGCTTAATTATAGACAGAAAAGGCGCTCGCGTATTCGCTTAATACCTGTTTAGTTATAATACCGCCATGCAACCTACCACCCTATTTAACCCTTCGTCCATCTCCGGCGTATCGCTGGTGAACTTCACGATCGACTCACAGGTAACAGTAGCGGCTTTAGGCTTGCCTGCTGGTGCCCATGTTCGTTTTGAGATGGTTCAAATCAGCTCTCCTATGCGCGAGCAAATCTGCCCTGGATCTTGCGAGATCCCTGCAGTTCAATTCCCTTTGGAGACAGCCTGGCAGCCGCTCATGTGCTGCGAAGGCCAACCGGTTCGCGTCAACGCCGCAAACCCGTATGTTGTTCTTGATGCCCCTCAGCATGTCCGGTTACGCGCACTCGTAGTAGGCTACGACTTCAGCGCTGCACCGTTCCC
>JAYUJX010000578.1:0-1051 GCA_043764955.1 Polaromonas sp. | reverse complement strand
TGGATGGTTAAACGATGATTTACCTTATCATCCACTGATGGATTGGCCAGCGGCACGCACCTCTTTACTACTCGCATTCTTAACGGCAACGCTGCTCTTGCCGATTGGCGTTGCCTTGGCACGCTGGTTAGCCACAACGACTTGGCGCGGCAAACCCTTGTTTGAAGCCTTGGTCACGTTGCCGCTGTTGCTGCCTCCCACCGTCATCGGGTTTTACTTGCTCACCGCCTTCGGGCAAAACTCAGCTTTGGGCGCTTGGCTGGCGCAACACCTCAATTTACACCTCGTTTTCAGCTTTGAAGGCTTGCTTTTCGCCAGTGTCTTGGTCAACTTGCCCTTCATGGTGCAACCGATTCAGCGCACTTTTGCCAGCATCCCCCACAACCTGCGCGAAGCGGCTTGGGTCTCGGGTTTGTCCACGTGGCGCACGTTTTGGAAAATTGAACTGCCACTGGCTTGGCCCGGGTTGCTGGCGGGCGTCGCGCTCACCGCCGCGCACACGCTGGGCGAATTTGGCGTGGTATTGATGGTGGGCGGCGCGATTTCGGGTGAAACCCGCACTTTGTCCATCGCCATTTACGACCGCGTACAAGCTTTTGACGCCAGCGGCGCACACGTCATGGCATTGGCTTTGGTGTGTTTTTCGCTGTTGGCATTGGCACTGGTGTTTGCGGCTGATCGGTTTAGCTTGAACAAAAAACACACAAGAGCATGACCGGCAAGCTCTCCGTTAATCTGACCAATACGGCGCCTATGCCGCTCAACGTGCAGTTTGACTGCGCCCCCGGCGAGCTGGTCACGTTAGTCGGTCCGTCCGGCAGCGGCAAAACAAGCGTACTTCGTGCCATTGCGGGTTTGCTCAAAACGCCCAGTTTGCAAGGCAGCATCACTGTGGGCAATGCGGTTTGGTTTGACAAATCAACGGGTTCAAGGCAACACATCAATTTATCCCCGCAAGATCGCCGGGTCGGTTTGGTGTTTCAAAATTACGCGCTTTTCCCCCATTTATCCGCTATACAAAACATAGCTGTATCAACAATAAATACGCTGG
>JAYUJX010000577.1:0-3817 GCA_043764955.1 Polaromonas sp. | reverse complement strand
AGGCGACGGCTTTGTGCTCAGTCTCCTCGGCGGCGTGCCAGCGCCACAAGGTTGCCATCTTCTCATCCGCACCCGCAAACCACGAGTCGTAGCGCAGCGTGCCGTCGGCAAACACGGCGGTGCAGTGCTCAAAAGCGGCGGTGACGGCCAGCATGTGGATGGGTTTGACGTTTTGCTTTCGTGCAAAATCCAGCCGTTTGGTCGCCCAATGTTCCCAACGGTTGACCAAGCCTTGTGTCGCCAAGTGCTCGTTGTACAGGTTGTGAATGCGGCGGTGCGTGGCTTCTTGGCCTATGAACTGCGCTACAGTGGCACGCAGCGGCGCGTATTCTTGCGTTTCAGGCAAGCGCTTGGCGCAGTCGCGCACGGCGTCGATAAAGCTTTGCTCACCCACGGGAAAGCTCATCGACAGGGCGTTGTAATACTGGCTCAAAAACGCATCGCCACCGTGCCAATGGCGGTCAAAGCCGCTGGTCATGTCGACTTCAAGCTTGCGAACGGTGAGTTGGGGGCTATTGTCAATCATCTGAAAACTATAGCCGCATTAAGCTTTTGGCGCTCTGGCTTCTCTGCCCATCAGGTAAAACTCAGGGTTGGGCATCATGCCGCTGAAGCTGGCCATGCGGTTTGACAGGCCGAAAAACGCGGTGATGGCGGCAATGTCCCAAACGTCTTCGTCGTTAAAACCGTGGGCATTCAAGATATCGAAATCGATGTCTTCAACATCTGCAGAATGCCGGCAGATCTTCATCGCGAAGTCCAGCATGGCGTGCTGGCGTGGGCTGATATCGGCTTTTTTGTAGTTCACAGCCACTTGGTCGGCCACCAGCGGCTTTTTCTCTTGAATCCGCAAAATCGCCCCGTGGGCGACGACGCAATACAGGCAGCTGTTGGCTGCACTGGTAGCGGTGACGATCATTTCGCGGTCGCCTTTGGTCAAATTGCTTTTTCGACCGGCAGTTTCTGGCGCCATCAGCGCGTCGTGGTAGGCAAAAAACGCGCGCCATTCTGCAGGGCGGCGGGCGAAAGCCAAGAACACATTGGGAATGAAGCCGGCTTTGGCCTGCACTTCTAAGATTTTGCTCAGAATGTCGCTAGGTAAATCGGTGAGATCGGGGGCAGGGTAGCGTGACGATGTCATTTTTGGGGTTGTCTCTTGTCTGTTTCAGCTTTGTTATTTTGCCAAGATTCAAACACTTGAATCTTGACACAGCATGATTTTGCACGAAGTCTGTGAGATCTAAGAGACAACCCTGAGACAATAGGGGCTATGACTGAAAAAATTGAATCTCCGAAAATTGTAAATGTAACTGACAAAGCCGCTGAGAAAACCTGGACCGAACGCCCCGTCGAGTGGTTGAACGTCGAATCTTTAGATATTGAAGCCCAGGGCGTCGCCCACAAAGCTGATGGCAAAGTGGTGTTTATTGACGGCGCACTGCCGTTTGAGGTGGTCACGGCCAACACGAATCGCAAGAAAGACAACTGGGAAAAAGCAACGCTGACAGCGATTCAACGCGAATCTTCACAGCGCGTCACCCCCGGCTGCCCGCACTTTGGCATGCACGAGGGCGCGTGTGGCGGCTGCAAGATGCAGCATTTGCACATTGCGGCGCAAGTGGCGGTGAAGCAACGCGCTTTGGAAGACGGCTTGTGGCATTTGGGCAAACTCAAGGCTGGCAACGTGATGCGCCCGATTGAAGGCCCGGCTTGGGGTTATCGCTACCGGGCCCGTATTTCGGTGAAGTTTGTGCGTAAAAAGAACGATGTTTTGATCGGCTTTCATGAGCGAAAAAGCCGCTATGTGGCTGATATGAAAGTGTGTCACGTGCTGCCCAAGCATGTGAGCGACTTGCTGATGCCGCTGCGCGCGCTGATCAGCAGCATGGACGCGAAAGAGACGATTCCGCAACTCGAACTGGCTGTTGGGGACGATGTGGTGGCGATGGTGGTTAGGCACATGGAAGCGCTGTCAGAGGGCGATATGGACAAATTACGCGCTTTCACGGTGACGCATCCTGCCGTGCAATGGTGGCTGCAGCCCAAGGGCTTGGATACCGTGCATTTGATGGACGAAAAGCTGGGTAAAGTCAGTACGCTGTTTTACGCCTTGCCGCAGTTTGGCATCACCATGCCCTTCAAGCCGACTGATTTCACGCAGGTCAACCCGCACATCAACCAAGTGCTGGTGGCGCGGGCGCTGCGCCTGCTGGATGTGCAAAAGTCTGAGCGGGTGATCGACTGGTTTTGTGGCTTGGGCAACTTCACGCTGCCGCTGGCGACGCAAGCCCGAGAAGTTTTGGGTGTCGAGGGCAGTGAAGAGCTGGTCGCACGGTCCAGGCAGAATTATGAGCTAAACAACCGTAAAAGTAGAAAAAATAATGATGTAGCCGGCGTATCTATTGCCTTAGCTGCTACAAATTTTGCAGTAAGAAACCTGTTTGAAATCACCGGTTCAGTATTGGCTGCAGACGGCATTGCTGAAAAATGGCTGATGGACCCGCCGCGAGAAGGTGCGTTTGCATTGGTCAAAGCTTTGGTCGAATTGGTAACACATGCCACCACGCCAATGATTGAAAACCCTTCAGAAGCCGTCAAAAACTGGCAACCACCCAAACGCATCGTCTACGTCAGCTGCAACCCCGCCACCTTGGCGCGAGATGCAGGGTTGCTGGTCAATGAAGCTGGCTACACCTGTACGGCGGCGGGCGTAGTGAACATGTTCCCGCATACGGCGCATGTGGAGTCTATTGCGGTGTTTGACAGAGATTAACGCTTAGGTTTGACATCAACCACGTCGTCAACCTTGGCTTTTTCTGGTTGAGACTTTGTAAAAGCGGCATCATCCACTTTGCCACTTTTTTTCTCAAACTGCGCTTTCAGGCTTTCATACATCTCTTTCGGCAAGAGTTTGAACGCCAGTTTGAAGAGCAAAATCGACACCACGCCGTCGTCCAACCAGCCCAGAATTGGAATCACGTCTGGCACGATGTCTACGGGACTGATGATATAAACCGCTGCCAACAGCGCCACCAGTTTGGCGAGATTAGGCGCAGCAGGGTTGCGCAGCATGGCCCAGACCATCATGATTTCTTTTTTGAACTTCCACCACAGCAAGCCTAATTTCCACATGGTTAACTCCTAATTGATGACTTTGAAGCTGCAACGCAGCGCAAGTTCACAGGATGACAGGGTTTGTCTATTACGTATAAAAAAAAGGAGTCCGAAGACTCCTTTTTAGCTAGAGATGGGCAGAGTCAATCCTTCTCACCACCAAAGATGCCCAAAAGTGCCAGCAAGCTTTGGAACACGTTGAAGATGTCCAGGTACAAAGAAAGCGTGGCGCTGATGTAGTTGGTCTCGCCACCGTCGATGATCTGCTTCAAGTCGTACAGCATGTAAGCGCTGAAAATGCCGATAGCAGCGACTGAAACGGCAATCATGGCGGCGGAAGAGCCTACCAAAATACCGATGACAGAACCAATCATCAGAACAATCGCGCCAACAAACAGCCATTTGCCCATGCCGCTCAAGTCTCGCTTGATCACGCTAGCCAATGAAGCCATCACGAAAAATACACCTGCTGTGCCGCCAAACGCCGTCATGATCAACGAGGGGCCATTTTTAAAGCCCAGCGTGCGTTCAATCAGCCCTGCAAGCATCAAGCCCATGAAAAAGGTGAATCCCAGCAAAACGGGCACACCAGCGGCTGAATTTTTGGTCTTTTGGATGGCGTACATAAAGGCAAACGCACCGCCCAAGAAGACAATGATTCCCATCCAGCCGCCCATGACGGCTTTGGTGATGCCGGTGCTCA